>JAJYXG010000130.1:0-4943 GCA_021791095.1 Pseudomonadota bacterium | reverse complement strand
ACCGTGGGCTTGCCGCGCCGCAGCGCGTCGTCGTCCATCGCCGGCATGTCGTCGTGCACCAGCGAATAGGCGTGGATCAGTTCCACTGCCGCGGCGGCGTGCTGTGTACGAACGGGGTCGGCGCCGGTGACCTCGCCGGCGGCAAACACCAGTAGCGGGCGCACCCGCTTGCCGCCGCCCAGCACGGCGTAGCGCATCGCCTCGTGCAGGCGCTGCGGGGCGATGTTTGAAGGGGGAAGCCACTCGGCCAGTACGCTTTCGATGCGTGCCTGGCATGCCTGTGTCCAGGCAGCAAAATCAGTCATCGGTGTCTTCGGTCCTGAAGGGCTGTAGCGTGCCGTTTTCCAGAATCTTCACCTGTTGTTCCGCATCGGCCAGTTGCTGGCGACAGTACTGCAGCAGCTCGGCGCCGCGCTTGTAGGCCGCGAGCGAGGCTTCCAGCGGCAGCTGGCCGGACTCCATTTCGGCCACAATGGCCTCCAGCTCGGCCAGTGCGGACTCGTAATCCTTGGGGGGGGTGGCGCGGGATTTGGCCATTCAATTGAACCCGGCGGGCAAAGAACGCTACTTTAACAAATTCGGCGCGGAGGCGCCTCCCCGGCTGAACCGGCTGTGCTAGAATTTTGCCCTTTCCCTGGGCTGTTTTCAGGGGTTCATCCGTATAAATCCGGTGGGTCATCTTGCCGCTCCAGTGACATTGCTGGAGGGGGCTTGGTTTTGAGTAGGGTACGCCATGAGCGATCTCGCCGAATCCAGCGCCTTGTCGCTAACTTCGCCACAGTTGCCAGTTTCCTGGTATTTCGATCCAGCCATCTACGCGCTGGAACTTGAGCATTTGTTCAAGCACGGCCCCGGCTATGCGGGCCACCAGCTGATGGTGCCCGAGCCGGGCGACTATCATGCGCTCGAAATGTTCGACGGCGCGAAAATGCTGGTCAACAGCGGTGCGGGCATCGAGATGCTGTCCAACGTCTGCCGCCACCGCCAGGCGCTGATGCTGACCGGGCGCGGCAAGCTGCCGTCGAACAATATCGTCTGCCCGATCCATCGCTGGACCTACGACAGCCAGGGCAAGCTGATGGGCGCGCCGGAGTTTCCCGGCAACCCCTGCCTCAATCTCAACCGCACCGGCCTGCAGACCTGGCAGGGCCTGCTGTTTGCCGGCGAGCGCGACGTCAAGGCCGATCTGGCCGGCATGCAGGCGGCGCGCGAACTCGATTTTTCCGGCTTCATGCTCGACCGCGTGCAGGTGACGCAATACGCCTGCAACTGGAAGACGTTCATCGAGGTGTATCTGGAGGACTATCACGTCGCGCCGTACCATCCCGGCCTCGGCCACTTCGTCACCTGCGACGACCTGAAGTGGGAATACGGCGACTGGTGGTCGGTGCAGACGGTGGGGGTGAACCGTGGGCTTTCCAAGGCGGGCTCGCCGGTATACCAGAAATGGCACGAGCAGGTGCTGGCGTATCAGCAGGGCAAGGCGCCGTCGCATGGCTCGATCTGGCTGACTTATTACCCCGGCCTGATGGTCGAGTGGTATCCACACGTGCTGGTGGTGTCATCGATCGTGCCGACCGGCGTCGAGTCGTGCAGCAACATCGTCGAGTTCTATTATCCCGAGGACATCGCGCTGTTCGAGCGTGCCTTCATCGAAGCCGAGCAGGCGGCGTATCACGAGACCGCGCTGGAGGACGAGGACATCTGCGAGCGCATGCACAAGGGCCGACGTGCCTTGTACCAGCAGGGCATATCGGAGACCGGGCCCTACCAGTCGCCGCTGGAAGACGGCATGATGCATTTCCATGCCTTCCTGCGGCGCGAGATCGAGCCGCATCTCAAATGAGCCTTATGAGAAATCCTAACGGGCGGCGCATACCGCCCGTTTTTTTCGCCCGTCTGCGATGAAGTCGAGCTGGATGCTGGTGGCGGCGGCGCTGTTCGCTTTGATGAGTGTGCTGGTGAAGCATGCTTCCGCCACCTTTTCCCCGGCCGAACTGGTGTTTTATCGTTCGGCGTTCGGCCTGGCCGCAATCTGGGGGGTAGTCGCCCTCAGCCATCGCCGGCTGCTGACGCCGCTCGCCACACCGCATTTGAAGGCGCATTTCTTTCGCGGTCTGTCGGGTTTTGCTGCGCTGGTGCTGTTCTTTTATGCGCTGTCGCGGCTGCCGCTGGCCACGGCGGTCACCCTCAACTACACCGCACCGCTGTTCCTCGCCGCGCTGTCCGCCTGGTGGCTGCGCGAACGCCACGGTCGCGGCATCGTCGGCGCGGTGCTGCTCGGTTTCGTCGGCATCGTGCTGCTGCTGCGGCCGCAGGTTGAGGGCCAGGCCTGGCTGCCGGCGCTGGCCGGGCTGGCGTCTGGCATGCTGGCAGCGGTAGCCTACGTCAACGTCAAAAACCTGGGCAAACTGGGCGAGTCCGAATGGCGGGTGGTGTTTTACTTCACGCTGTTGTCGACCGTGGGTGGGGCGACCTGGATGGCGGTGGCCGGATTCCACATTCCCCGGGCGGGCGACTGGCCATGGCTGATCGGCATCGGCGTCACGGCAACGGTGGCGCAACTGGCGTTGACGCGCGCCTACCATCGCGGCCGTACGCTGACGGTCGGCTCGCTCGCCTACTCCACGGTCGGATTTTCCGCCTTGTACGGCGTGGTGCTGTTCGGCGAGCGGCTGCCGCTCTTGGCCTGGATCGGCATGGCGGTGGTGGCGATTGCGGGCGTGTGGGCGGTGCGCGCGTCGACCCCAAGCCGGCACGATTCGCTATAGTTCAATGACATTCCAGAGGAGCGCACCATGATCAGCCTAGACATCAAGGACAACCAGATTGCCGTGACCGTGTTGGGCCAGTTCACGCTGGACGATTACCGCGAATTCGAGCAGGCGGTGTGCTATGGCATCCAGTTTCAGGGCGCGGTCAATCTGCTGTTTGATCTGCGCGACATGCTGTCATACAGCGTCGATGTGGCGTGGGAGGAGCTGAAGTTTTCTCGCGAGCACAAGAATGATTTCGGCCGCATCGCCATTTTGACCGGAGACCAGTGGGTTGCGTGGAGCATGTGGGTGAACCGGCTGTTCATGTCGGCGGAAATCCGCCTGTTCGATGAACTGGAACTGGCGCAGGCCTGGGTGGCCGGGGGCGAGTTGCCGGCAACGGCTGCTTAGCGCGCCGGCCTGAATATCGCCTGGTTGGTGTAATACGCGGCGTCTGCGTTCGCTGCATCCCATCCCGGGATGCCTTGTATAGGCAGCGGAGCGAGCTGGCGCGGCGTGTCGATCGCGGCGAGCGCCACGACCGCCAGATCATCGGCAGCGTCCGGATCGAGCGTGTCAGACATCAGCATCAGGCACTTTCCGGTCATTGACGGGTAGGGCGCGAGCGCTTTTTCCAGCAGTGCGTGCCCCACCACTACAAAGCGCATCTCGGTTTCGACCCGCGAGCGGGCTTTCCGGAACAGCGTGTCCCAGGCACGCCCGACCAACAATTCAGGCAAGGCCGGGTCGCGGCTGATCACCCACACCCCCGACTCGTCCAGCACCGTCAGTGCGTCGCGGCGGCGCCCGCGCCGTGTGTCGGTCTCGACGGCGATGGCCTCGCCATGCGCCGCGTTCAGCGCCGCCTTGAAGCGCGGAAAGCGCAGCCACACCAGCGCGTTCAGTACGTCGTGCCAGGTATCGGCGCGGGTCGGCACCTGGCCGGTGCGCAGGATATGGGTTTCGTAATCGCGCGCGGACAGGCGGCCATCGGGGGCGAAAAATCGCAGCGGCAGCCCGCGTGCATTGCGTGTACCGAGGGCGGCGGCCTGTGCGTTGAGCGCGTCCAGCGGGGGCAGGGCACGCGCGAGTTCCAGCGTATCGATCAATTCCCGATAGGGCGCGAAGGCAGGGTGATCGAACTTCAATGCAGCGATTCGGACAGGGCCTGGCGGTATTGCCGCGACAGCGGATGGGCGCTCCCCAGCAGGTCGAACAGGGCCAGCAGACTGATGCGCCCAAGATCATGGCGGTAGCTGCGGTCGGTGCGGGCGATGAACAGCAGTTCCTCCATTGCGCCGGCAAAATCGTCCGCTGCCAGCAGCAATGCCGCGCGCTGATAATGCGCGTCGAGGTCGCCTGGATCGCGCATGATGCGTGTATCCAGTTCAGTCAGCGGTGGCGCCTGCCGCGCGGTTTCCGCCAGTTTCAGATGCGCGTGAAGCGGCGCAATCATGGCGTCGTCGCGCGCCTCGGGCGGCAGGCTGTCGAGCAGCTTCAGTGCCTGTTCGCCCTCGCCCTCGGACCACAGCAGTTTGGCGAGGTCGCGCGGGATGGCGAGGTTGTCGGGTTCGGCCAGCGCCGCATTGGCGAGCAGCATGCGCGCCTGCTGCACGTTACCGGACTGCCAGGCCGCCACCCCCAGCGCATGAGCGCGGTTGGCGTCGCCGGCGATGAAGCGATCGAGCACTTCGCGGAAACTGCTGTCGGGGTCGGCGCCGTGGATGGTGTGGGCGACTTCGCCGCGCCAGAAGAATTTCACCGTCGGAACCGAGTTCACGCTGAAGCGCCGCGCCAGTTCAGGCAGCTCGTCGGCATTCAGCATGACGAGCAGGAATTTGCCACCGTACTCGCCTGCGAGTTTGATCAGGCGCGGCATCAGGATGAAGCAGGGGCCGGCCTTGGGGGTCCAGAAGTGCACCAGCACCGGGCCCTTGTGCGAGTTCTCCAGCACCAGGCGGTTGAAGTTCTCGGCAGTCGCGTCGAAGACGTAGGGTGACAGGGCCATCAGTCGAATGCTCCGGTTGCAGCGAAGCGGTCGCATGCGCCGACCAGTTCGCGGCATACACCCGGCTCGAACGCCGAATGGCCGGCGTCGGGGACGATCACGTAGCGCGCCTCGGGCCAGGCGCGCGCCAGTTCGTCGGCCGTCACGATCGGGCAGACGGCGTCGTAGCGTCCCTGCAC
>JAJYXG010000103.1:0-5148 GCA_021791095.1 Pseudomonadota bacterium | reverse complement strand
CGGCCACCACCCGGTCACCGGCCTGCCGATCGTCGCCAACAACGGCCGCTTCGGGCCCTATCTGCTGCACGACGGCAAGTTCAAGTCGATCCCCAAGACCGACAGCGTGTACGAGATCGATCTGCCACGCGCACTTGAAGTGCTGGCGATGGAACGCGCGCCGCGCGGTGCCGACTCCGCCGCCTCGGTGCTGAAGAACTTGGGCCCGCACCCGGACGACGGCAAGGACATCACCGTGCGCAGCGGCCGCTACGGGCCCTATGTGAAGCACGGCGCAACCAACGCCACGCTGCCCAAGGACATCACGCCGGAAGAGATCACGCTGGACGAGGCGCTCGGGCTGATCGCTGCGCGCGTCGCCAAGGGCCCGGCCAAAAAGCCTGCTAAAAAGGTGGCGGCCAAGCCCGCTGCGGCGAAGAAAGCAAAACCCGCTGACACCGCCGAAGCGAAAAAGCCGGCTGCAAAGAAACCGGCCACGAAAAAAACCACGACCAAAAAGGCCCCGGCCAAACCCGCTGCGACCAAGAAGCCGGCAAGCAAAAAAGCGGCTGCATGAGTTCGCCGCCGCGCCTGCTCATGGTCAACGCCTTCATCGGCACGGCCGGCTACAAAAAGCTGTATCAGGAACTGGGTTACGCCGTCGTCACCGAATGGTCGGAGCGCAAGGCGATCAGCCTGGTGCGTAAATCACCGCCTGCAGTCATCGTGGCGGATTTTTACCACCAGACCGATTTCCGCGACCGGCTGTCCAATCTCGAATCCCTGCTGGCAGCGGTGCAAAGCGCACCCGACACCCGCATTCTGGTTTTTTACGAAGCGGCTCATCAGGCCGTCCTCGACAAGGTCAGCGCCCGCTTGCGGATCGATGCCGCTCTCGTGCTCCCGATTGAGGAAGATCGCTTGCGCGCGACGTTGCTGGCATGGCAGAGCAATACACCCGACTCGGGTGCTTCGCGTTAAACCCGCTGCCCAGCGAATCAAGAAAGAGCTCGCTCATCGTGAACAGCAAAAAGCCCAACATTGCCGGGCTTTTTGCGTTTTCGCGCAGACGAAAGATCCAGATCTATACGTCCAGGTTACGCACGCCCAGCGCGTTGGTTTCGATAAAGTTGCGGCGCGGCTCAACTTCATCGCCCATCAGCGTGGTGAAAATCTGGTCGGATGAGATCGCATCCTCGATCTGCACCTTCATCAGCCGGCGCACTTTGGGATCCATGGTGGTTTCCCACAGCTGGGCAGGGTTCATTTCGCCCAGTCCCTTGTAGCGCTGGATACTCATGCCGCGTTTGACTTCGGCGAGGAACCAGTCCATCGCCTCGCGGAAACTCTGAACCGGCGCTTCCTTCTCGCCGCGCTTGGCGCGGGCGCCGAGGCCGATCAGGTCGCGCAGCAAATCGCCGACCTTGACCAGCTGGTTGTAGTCGCCCGTCTCCAGCAGATCCGCTTCGAGGAAACTCATGTGCACGTTGCCATGGGCATGGCGGGTGATGCGCAGGCGATGGCTGTCGGTTTCGCTGATGTATTCGGCGGCAACCTCGAATTTCTGCGCATCGAGCGCGGCGCCGAGGCTGGCTTCCGCCATCATGGCGGCACCGCTGTCGTCCAGGCTCAGACGCGGAATGCGCATCAGTGCCTGCAGTACGTCTTCCGGCAGCAGGCGTGCCAGGCGATCGCTGACTGCCTCGGCAAGGAAATACTCGCGCGCCAGCGTTTCCAGCGCTTCGCCGGCGATCGGCATGGCCCCGTCCATCGGTGTCAGTTCGGCGTCCTTCATTGCCTCGGCCATCAGGTGTTCCTTGAGCGCGTGTTCATCCTTGATGTAGCGCTCGGACCGCCCGTGCTTGACCTTGTAGAGCGGCGGCTGGGCGATGTAGATGTGGCCGCGCTCGACCAGCTCGGGCATCTGGCGGTAGAAGAAGGTGAGCAGCAGGGTACGGATGTGGGCGCCGTCGACGTCGGCGTCGGTCATGATGATGATGCGGTGATAGCGCAGCTTGTCGGGGTTGTAGTCGTCCTTGCCGATGCTGGTGCCGAGCGCGGTGATCAGGGTGGCGATTTCCTGGCTACCGATGACCTTGTCGAAACGCGCACGCTCGACGTTGAGGATCTTGCCCTTCAGGGGCAGGATCGCCTGGAACTTGCGGTCGCGGCCCTGCTTGGCGGAGCCGCCGGCGGAATCGCCCTCGACCAGGTAGATTTCCGACAGCGCCGGGTCCTTTTCCTGGCAGTCGGCGAGCTTGCCGGGCAGGCCGAGGCCGTCCATCACGCCCTTGCGGCGGGTGATCTCGCGCGCCTTGCGCGCGGCCTCGCGGGCGCGCGCGGCGTCGACGATCTTGGCGCACAGGAGCTTGGCGTCGTTGGGGTTTTCCAAGAGGAATTCGGCGAGTTTCTGGCCGACGACTTCCTGCACCACCGGCTGCACTTCGCTGGAGACCAGCTTGTCCTTGGTCTGGCTGGAGAATTTCGGCTCGGGCACCTTGACCGACAGCACGCAGGTGAGGCCTTCGCGCATGTCGTCACCGGTCGTTTCGACCTTGGCCTTCTTGGCGACCTCGTTTTCCTCGATGTACTTGTTCAACACGCGGGTCATCGCCATGCGCAGGCCGGTGAGGTGGGTGCCGCCGTCGCGCTGCGGGATGTTGTTGGTGAAGCACTGCACCGTCTCGGTGTAGCTGTCGTTCCACTGCATGGCGACTTCGACGGTCATGCCGTCCTTCTCGCCGATGGCGGTAAAGATCTTCGGATGCAGCGGATTCTTGAGGCGGCTCATGTATTCGACGAAGCCCTTGACGCCGCCCGAATGGGCGAAGTTTTCGGTCTTGCCGTCGCGGTGGTCGATCAGTTCGATCTTGACGCCGTTGTTGAGGAAGGACAGTTCGCGGATGCGCTTGGCGAGGATGTCGAAGTGGAACTCGACCTTGCCGAAGATTTCCTCGTCGGCCAGGAAATGCACTTCGGTGCCGCGGCTGTCGGTGTCGCCGACGACCTGCATCGGCGAGACTTCGACGCCGTTCTGAATTTCGACCGGGCGGTCGAGCACCTTGCCCTGGTTGAAGGTCATCGCGTATTTCTTGCCGTCGCGACGCACGACGAGCTTCAGCCATTTCGACAGGCCGTTGACGCACGACACACCGACGCCGTGCAGGCCGCCCGACACCTTGTAGCTGTTCTGGTTGAACTTGCCGCCGGCGTGCAGCACGGTCATCACGATCTCGGCCGCGCTGCGCTTGGGCTCGTGCTTGTCGTCGAACTTGACGCCGACGGGAATGCCACGGCCGTTGTCGGAAATCGAGATCGAATTGTCAGGGTGGATGATGACCTTGATGTCGTCGCACCAGCCAGCGAGCGCCTCGTCGATGGCGTTGTCCAGCACCTCGAACACCATGTGGTGCAGGCCTGTGCCGTCGGATGTGTCACCGATGTACATGCCGGGGCGTTTGCGCACCGCCTCCAGGCCTTCCAACTGCTGGATGCTGTCTTCGTCGTAGCCGCCGTTCACGTCACCGGGCATTGTATTGTCGGGCTTGTCACTCATGGTGTTTTACCCCGCAGGGGGCATTCCTGTCTGTGTTGCTGTGTTGAATCGAATACTGTCTGGATCTGGGTGCTGCCCTTAAATCCTCATGGGCATCACGACATACTTGAAGCCGGGTTCGCCTTCGCTGCTCAGCAGCATGCTGCTGTTGGCATCGCCCAGCGACAGCATGATTTCGTCGGTATTGACCGCCCCGAGGCCGTCGAGCAGGTAGGTCACGTTGAAGCCGACGTCCAGCGGGTCGCCGTTGTAGCTGACCTCGATTTCGTCAGCGGCCTCTTCCTGCTCGTTGTTGTTACAGACGATCCCCAGCGTGTTCTCGCTCATAACCAGACGCACACCGCGGAATTTTTCGTTCGACAGAATCGCGGCGCGTTGCAGCGCCTGCATCACGTTCTGGCGGCTGGCCTTGAGATGGCGCGGCTGGTTGACCGGAATGACACGCTGGTAGTCGGGGAATTTGCCGTCGACCACCTTGGTCACCAGCTCGGTTCCGGGCAGCGTGATGGTGACCTGGTTGGCGCCGATGCGCAGCTCGACGGGTTCGTCCACATCGCTCAAAAGCTTGGAGAGCTCGACCACGGTCTTGCGCGGGATGATGACTTCGCGCGCTTCGGCTTCGGTGTCGAGCTCGGTTTCAGCATAGCTCAGGCGGTGGCCGTCGGTGGCAACCACGCGCAATTGCTTGCCGCCCAGCACCAGCAGCATGCCATTGAGGTAATAGCGGATGTCCTGGCTCGCCATGGCGAACTGCACCAGCTGCAACAGACGCTTCAGCGTTTTTTGCGGCAGGCGGATCGCTTCGCCCAGACCGGCGCCGGTTTCGACGCGCGGGAAATCGGCAGCCGGCAGCGTCTGCAGGGTAAAGCGCGATTTGCCCGCACTCACCACAACCTGGCTGTCCTTGGTGTCGAGCTTGACCTTGGCGGCGTCGGGAAGCGCACGCACGATGTCGAACAGCTTGCGGGCGGCGATGGTGATGGCGAAATCTTCGCCCGCCTGCGCGTCGAGCTGGTTGCTGACCTGCAACTCCAGGTCGGTGGCCAGCACGGTCAGCTTGTCGCCTTTTTTCTCCAGCAGGAGGTTCGACAGGATGGGCAGGGTGTGGCGGCGCTCAACCACGCCCACTACAGCCGAGAGGGAAGCCAGAAGGGCGTTGCGTTCGCTTTGTATTAATAGCATTTATATATTCCTGAGAATCATAATAAAGGCGGCTCAAATCTGGGGATAAGCCTTTTTACTCAATTTAATCATCCGCTTGTTATTCATTTTGGGGTGTGGGTAACCCCTTGGCAGCCTGGGAGGGGTGGGGATGGAATTTACCGCACCGTCCGCATGGACTGCCTTATCCACATTTCATCCTCAGCCAGTCAGACTTTGTAACAACACCAGATAGTCACGTCCGATGTCGGCTTCGGTCTCGCGCAACTCGGCTACTTTGCGGCAAGCGTGGATCACCGTGGTGTGATCGCGTCCGCCAAACGACTCGCCGATTTCCGGCAGGCTCTGGTTGGTGAGTTCCTTGGCCAGCGCCATGGCGATCTGGCGCGGACGTGCCAGGTTACGCGTGCGTTTCTTGGAGAACATGTCGGCGACCTTGATCTTGTAGAAGT
>JAJYXG010000035.1:0-5273 GCA_021791095.1 Pseudomonadota bacterium | reverse complement strand
CGATCATGGGCTCGATCAACATCATCACCACCATCCTCAACATGCGCGCCCCCGGTCTTACGCTGATGAAGATGCCGCTGTTCTGCTGGACCTGGCTGATCACCGCCTACCTGCTGATCGCCACCATGCCGGTGCTGGCGGGCGCGGTGACCATGCTCTTGACCGACCGCAACTTCGGCACCCACTTCTTCAACGCGGCGGGCGGCGGTGACCCGGTGATGTTCCAGCACATCTTCTGGTTCTTCGCCCACCCCGAGGTCTACATCCTCATTCTGCCGGCGTTCGGCATCGTCTCGCAGGTGATCCCGACCTTCGCGCGCAAGCCCTTGTTCGGCTATGCCTCGATGGTGTACGCGACGGCGTCCATCGCCATCCTGTCCTTCATCGTCTGGGCGCACCACATGTTCACGGTGGGCATGCCGGTGGGGGCACAGCTGTTCTTCATGTTCTCGACCATGCTGATCGCGGTGCCGACCGGGGTGAAGGTGTTCAACTGGGTGGCGACGATGTGGAAGGGCTCGATGACCTTCGAGACCCCGATGCTGTTCGCCATCGCCTTCGTCTGCCTGTTCACCATCGGCGGTTTCTCCGGCCTGGTGCTGGCGATCGCCCCGGTCGACATCCAGCTGCACGACACCTATTACGTGGTGGCGCACTTCCACTACGTGCTGGTCTCGGGCGCGCTGTTCGCGATCTTCTCAGGCCTGTACTACTGGCTGCCGAAGTGGACTGGTCACATGTACAACGAGTCGCTGGGCAAGCTGCATTTCTGGCTGTCGGTGATCGGCATGAACATCGTGTTCTTCCCGATGCACTTCCTCGGCCTGGCCGGCATGCCGCGCCGCATCCCGGACTACGCGCTGCAGTTCACCGAATTCAACCAGATTGCCACGGTGGGCGCCTTTATCTTCGGCTTCAGCCAGCTGATTTTCCTGGTGGTGGTGCTTAAGGCTATCAAGGGCGGCGCCAAGGCGACTGACCAGGTTTGGGAAGGTGCCCAGGGCCTGGAGTGGACGCTGCCGTCACCCGCGCCGTATCACACCTTTGAAACCGCGCCGGTGGTGAAATGAGCGAAGGATCGGTGGACATGGCAGAGAAGCGCAACGGCAAATACCGCACGGCAATCATTCTCGCGGCGTTTGCCCTGGGTTTGTTCCTGTTCACCTTGTACTCCGGGCTGAAATAAACCATGGCCGTGGGCAATGCCAAAACGCTGGCCAAGCTCGTTGTCGTGACGCTGGGCATGTTCGGGTTTGGCTTCGCCCTGGTGCCGTTTTATTACAAGATTTGCGAGGTGACGGGGATCAATTCCGGCGCCGAGCAAAGCCTGGTGAAAAACACGCAAATCGACAACAGCCGCTGGGTGACGCTGGAGTTCGATGCCAATATCAACGAAGCGCTGCCGTGGCGGTTCAAGCCCCTGCAGCGCAGCCTCAAGGTGCATCCGGGCCAGCTGGTGCAGGTGGAATACGAGGTCAGCAACACCAGTGATCAGTCCATCGTGGGCCAGGCGGTGCCGAGCTATGGTCCGGCGCGCGCGGCGGCGTTTTTCAAGAAAATCGAGTGTTTCTGCTTCACGCCGCAAACCCTGGCTGCGGGCGAGTCCCGCCGCATGCCGGTGCTGTTCGTGCTGGATCCGGCCATGGACAAGGAGGTCCATACCGTGACCCTGTCGTACACCTTCTTCAACACCGTGAAGAAGGCGCACTCGGGTTTTGGAAAGGGATGGCCCCATGGCTGAAGGCGGCGGCAACCTCAAGGCTGCCCTTGCGGTGTTCTGGAGTTTCTTTGGCGTGCGCAAACGGCGTGATTATGACGCCGATGCGCAAAGCCTGACGCCGGCACAGATCATCATCGCGGGACTGATTGGCGGTGTGGTTTTCGTGTTGACGATGTTGTTGCTGGTGTATCTGGCGATGCAGTTCGTGAATTGAACGATCTACGAAAAAGGAAAGAGGGGATGAGATGAGCCTGGCACAAACCGATAAATATTATCTGCCGCAACCTTCGATCTGGCCGTTTGTCGGCTCGGTCGCGCTGCTCTTGATGGCGGTGGGTGGCGTCCTGACCATGCGCGAAATCGACAACGGCGGCTGGGTCTTGCTGGCCGGGGTGGCGATCCTGTTCTACATGATGTTCGGCTGGTTCGGCGAAGTGATTCGCGACAGCGAGGCCGGCCGCTACAACAAGCAGGTCGACTCCTCGTTCCGCTGGTCGATGAGCTGGTTCATCTTTTCCGAAGTGATGTTTTTTGCCGCTTTCTTCGGCGCGCTGTTTTACACCCGGGTGCTGTCGGTGCCCTGGCTTGCGGACGCCGAAACGGGAAGCCTGCTGTGGGAAGGGTTCCAGGCGACCTGGCCGACCGCGGGACCGGGGCTGACGAAGGATGGCTACGAATTCACGCCGATGGGGGCGTGGGGCATCCCGGCGATCAATACCCTGCTGCTGCTGAGCTCTGGGGTGACGATCACCTGGGCGCACTGGGGCCTGAAAAAGAACAACCGCACGCAACTGATCCTGGGCCTGGCGATGACCGTGGCGCTGGGCGCGGTGTTCCTGGGCTTGCAGGTATATGAATACATCCATGCCTATTCGGAAATGGGCCTGACGCTGGGTGCGGGTGTCTACGGCGCCACCTTCTTCATGCTGACCGGTTTCCACGGTTTTCACGTGCTGGTCGGCACGACGATGCTGATCGTGATGCTGCTGCGCTCGATTGCCGGCCACTTCACGGCCGACCACCACTTCGCGTTCGAGGCGGTGTCGTGGTACTGGCACTTCGTCGACGTGGTGTGGGTGCTGCTGTTTATCGTGGTGTACTGGTTGATCTGATCGTTCTGCGAAACCGGGCGCCCGCTGAAATGCGGCGCCGGTTAAACAAAAAGCCGCGTTCAGCGCGGCTTTTTGTTGCCGAGGGTCAGCGCAGCCCGTTTTGCGGGATGTAGCCGAAGTAGTATCCACCCATCAGAAGCAGGAACAGGGTAAGCGAGAGGGCGACACGTACGGTGAGCATCTTCACGGTGCGGTCGGATTGGCCCTTGTCCTTGATGAGGTAGTAGAGTGCGCTGGCGAGGCTGGCCAGGATGAAGACGATGAACAGCAGGGCAATAATGCGCATGAAACGGGTCTCCCGGCAAAGTTTCAGTCTAACCGGATTGTTCGGTCCATGCACTTGCTGAAGCTGCGTGTCGGCCAGTGGGCGTTTGCCCCCACCCTGTGGCCCACGCTGGCGGCGCTGATCTTCTTTGTGCTGACGCTGTCGCTCGGCAACTGGCAGAGCAACCGCGCCGACACCAAGCGTGCCCTGCAGGCGCGTTACGATGCGGCGGTGCGTGAGGCCCCCATCCACGTCGGCAACACGCTGGTCGATCGCGACAGCGTGCTCTACCGCAAACTGGAGGTCGAAGGCGTATTCGACGACGCGCACACCATACTGCTCGACAATCGGGTGCTGAACGGCGTGGCCGGATATCACGTACTGACGCCGCTGCGGATCGATGGCGGTCCGCTCGCCATTCTGGTCAATCGCGGCTGGGTGGCCACCGGGCGTTCGCGTGAGCAGGTGCCGGCGCCGCCGACGCCGGCCGGCAGGGTGCGGCTGGAAGGGATGGCGGTCGATCCGCACACGCGCTATGTCGAACTGGCGCCGACCACGCCACAGGGGCGTGTCTGGCAGAACCTCGACTTTGCGCGCTATGCGGCAACCAGCGGACTCGAACTGCAACCGGTACTGTTGTTGCAGACCAGTAGTCTGCCTGACGGATTGCAACGCAACTGGCCACGACCCGATACCGGGGTCGACACCCATGTCAGCTATGCCTTCCAATGGTACAGTTTGGCGGCGACACTGACGGCGTTGTGGCTGATAATGAACGTCAAGCGTTGCCGGGACGGCAGCGCGAACCCGAAGTCTTGAATAAATAAATTAGAACCATGCAATTGACCTCGCGCAGTAAATTCCTGTTGTTGCTCGCCGTGTTCGTGGTGCCGGTAGTGGCGGCCTATCTGGCCTATTTCGGCTGGCGCCCGGCAGGGCACACCAATTACGGCGACCTGATCACGGTGACCCCCCTGCAGCAGACAGCCGGGACAACCCTTGACGGCATGCCGCTTGATCTAAAGGCGTTGCAGGGCAAGTGGGTGATGGTGCATGTCGGACCGACGAGCTGCGATGCCGCCTGCGTGAATCAGCTGTACCTGATGCGTCAGATCCGGATCACGCAGGGCAAGGAGCAGTCGCGCATCGAGCGTCTGTGGGTCCTGACCGACAGCGGCTCGGTCGCCCCGTCCTTGTTGCAGGAGTATCCCGGCATGCACGTATGGCGCCCGGCGAATGCCGGATTCGCCGAGCAGTTTCCCGCAGGGGATGGCCGGGCCAGCCATCTCTACATGGTCGATCCGCTGGGCAACCTGATGCTGCGGTTTCCCGCCCAGCCGGATGCCAAACGCATGATGAAAGACCTGAAGCTGCTGCTCAAGGCTTCCCAGATCGGATAACAAGACACGCTGACCATGACGTTCTATCGAAACCTTATTCTGGCCGCACTGATACTGACCTTTGGTGTGGTGACCCTGGGCGCCTATGTGCGATTGTCTGACGCCGGTCTGGGCTGCCCCGACTGGCCTGGCTGTTACGGCAAGCTGACGCCGCACCATGCGGCCGACGCCATCAACGCCGAACTGGCCGAACGCCCCGATGGCCCGGTGTCCCACGACAAGGCGTGGAAGGAAATGGTGCATCGCTACGCCGCCGGCACCCTCGGATTGCTGGTGCTGGGAATTGCGGTGCTGGCCTGGCGCGGTCGGCGCGAGGCGCGTGGCGGCCCCGCTCTGCCGTTGCTGTTGCTGGGGCTGATCGTGTTTCAGGCCTTGCTGGGGATGTGGACGGTCACCAAACTGCTGAAGCCGCTGGTCGTGAGCTCACACTTGCTGGGCGGCATGGCAACCTTGTCGCTGCTGCTGTGGCTGTGGTTGCGCGAGCGCGGTCATGCCAGCCACGCCTATTTCGCGCGTGCCGACCATCTGCGCGGCAGCGCGGCCCTGGGATTGCTGCTGGTGGCCACGCAAATTGCGCTGGGCGGCTGGGTGAGCACGAACTACGCGGCACTGGCGTGTACCGACTTCCCGATGTGTCAGGGTGTGTGGATGCCGCCGATGGACTTCGAGCATGGCTTCACCCTGCATCGCGAACTTGGCGAGACCGCCGCCGGCGACCTGCTGCCGATGACCGCGCTGACGGGGATACACTGGGTACACCGGGTCATGGCCCTGAT
>JAJYXG010000026.1:0-5322 GCA_021791095.1 Pseudomonadota bacterium | reverse complement strand
ACTACTGGCAGATGCACGGCCGGCCCGACGTGCTGCTGATGAGCTTTCACGGCGTGCCGCGCTACACGCTGGACAAGGGTGACCCCTATCACTGCGAATGCCAGAAGACCGGGCGATTGCTGGCCGGCGCGCTGGGGCTGGAGCCGGGACAATTCCGCCTTACGTTCCAGTCACGCTTCGGCCGCGCCGAATGGCTCAAACCCTACACCGACAAGACACTGGAAGAGCTCGGCAGTGCCGGCACAGGACGGGTGGATGTGGTCGCGCCCGGCTTCACCGCAGACTGCCTGGAAACGCTGGAAGAGCTTGCGATGGAAGGCCGTGCCAGCTTTATGCAGGCAGGCGGCAGGGAGTTCCACTACATCCCGACGCTCAACGAACATCCGCAATGGATCGCTGCGCTGGGCCGGATCGCGCTGGACAATCTGGGCGGCTGGGTCAGCGACAGCTGGGATCGTGACGCCGACGAACAGGCGCGTCAGACCAGCAAAGCCCGTGCCCTGACCATGGGCGCGCGTGGCTAAAAAAACACACCTAAAAAAATTCCCATTCCGCAAGCGGGGAAACCGCGCTCAATAAGCCCTTGCTTGTTGACAGGCCTTTTTTACCCTATAAAAATGGTACAAATGGATGAGGTGTTCTCCAGCCCCGCCATTCAAGACGTCAGGACCGCAATGGTTCCTGTTTGTATGTTTGTACATTTGTATCTCTTTATCTCCTGGAGGAGTCTATGAAAAAGAAGACCACCCTGGCGGTAGCCGGCTTCGTCGGCCTCGCCCTCTCCGGCATTGCCGGCGCTGCGGATATGCATACCAAAGTCATTTCATCCACCTGCATGACCTGCCACGGCCCCGGCGGCAAGAGCAAGGGCGCCACCCCAAGCCTGGCCGGGCTGGACAAGGATTACTTCGTGAAATCGATGAAGGACTTCAAATCCGGCGCACGCGCCGGAACCATCATGAAGCGCCACGCATCCGGCTATACCGACGCCGAATTCGAAGCAATGGGCGCCTACTTCGCCAGCCTGAAGTGATCCCTCTAGGAGACCAATAACATGACCCTGAATCGTCGCGATTTCCTGAAAGTTTCCGGCGCGGGTGCAGCCGTTGCGCTCACCGGTTGCGCCACACAGTCGGGTGCGCCAGCCGCATCCAAGGCCCGTCCCCACGTCGTCGTCGTCGGCGCCGGCTTCGGCGGCGCCACCTGCGCCAAATACCTGCGCCAGTGGGGCCCCAACATCGACGTCACCCTGATCGAGCCGAACGACAAGTTCGTGTCCTGCCCGATCTCCAACTGGGTGATCGGCGGCCTGCGCACCATGGACGACATCACCCACGGCTACGACAACCTGCCCAAGCACGGCATCAAGATGGTGAAGGACTACGTCGTCGCCGTCGACGCCGCCAAGCGCACCGTCAAGACCCGCGGCGGCGCCACCATCAGCTATGACCGCCTGGTGCTCTCCCCCGGCATCGAGATCCTCACCGACACGGTCAAGGGCTTCAAGGAAGCCGAAGCCGCCGGCAAGGTCGTTCACGCCTGGAAAGCAGGGCCGCAGACCGCGCTGTTGCGCAAGCAGCTCGAAGCCATGCCCGACGGCGGCACCTACGTCTTGTCGGTTCCGGCCGCGCCCTACCGCTGCCCGCCCGGTCCCTACGAGCGCGCCTGCCTGGTGGCCAACTACTTCAAGCAGGCCAAGCCGAAATCCAAGATCATCCTGCTCGACGGCAACCCCGATGTGGTTTCCAAGAAACCCCTGTTCACGGATGCCTGGAATACGCTGTACCCCGGCATGGTCGAATACCGTCCCAACAACGCCCCGCTTGCAGTGGACGGCAACAAGATGGTCGTCACCACCGAGTTCGACGAGGTCAAGGGCGATGTGCTGAACGTCGTGCCGCGTCAGCGTGCAGGCGAAGTCTGCGCCCAGGCCGGCGTACGCAACGACAGCGCCGGCAACTGGTGCACGGTCAACCTCGCCACCTTCGAGTCGACCACCGTGCCCAACGTCCACATCATCGGCGACTCGATCCTGGCCCCCCTGCCGAAGTCCGGCCACATGGCGACCAACCACGCCAAAGTCTGCGCCGCGGCCATCGTCGAACTGCTGGCGGGCCGCCAGCCGGATCCCATCCCGGTGATCGCCAACACCTGCTACTCGGCCACCTCCAGCACCACGTCCGGCTACGTCGCCAACGTGTACCGCTACGAGGCCGGCAAGGGCTACGTCAGCCAGCCCGAGGGCGGTGCCACGCCCAAGGGCGATCCGCTGGTCTTCGCCTACAATGAATCGTGGGCGAAGAACATCTGGGCCAACGCGCTCGATTGACGGGCTGATTGCAGCAAACAAGAACGGGGCCGCGGCCCCGTTCTTGTTTGCCCAAGCCATGTCGAACGCGACCTTGTCCCGACGGCGATGCGCAGCTTCGCAGCAGCTTGATCAGGCCGCTTTGGGTGCGGGGATCAGCAAGACCGGCACGGATGACCGCCGAACGGTTTGTTCGGCCACGCTGCCAAGCATGAGGTGCTGAAAGCCACGGCGGCCATGAGTCCCCAGCACCATCAGGTCTGCGCCCCAGCGCGCGGCTTCCGTGGCAATGGCCTCGGCAACATGCTGGATCGGGATTTCGGTTTCTATCAGCACGCCCTCCGCTTCGAATTCAAGCGCCCTGGCAGTCTCGCGCGCCGCAGCGATGGTTTTTTCTCCCACGCCGCGCCGTGCCTCACTCAGGGCCGCGGTATCGATCGCCACCTCCGGTCCGATCGGCAGCCAGCTCATGTCCAGAACGTGAACCATGCGCAACGTGGCCGACAGCTTTCTGGCCAGTTCGATCGCGTGCTTCAGTGCATGCTGCGACGTGCCGCTTTCATCCACCGCCACCAGAATTTTCGAGTACATGGCATTCCTCCCTGTCAGATCAATAAAGTGCGCATCGCATCGACAAAGCGCCGATTGTCTTCGGGCAGCGCCGTGGTGATGCGCATGAAGCCCGGGCCGAGCGCCGGATCGTTCAGCGGCTTGATCAGGATGTCGCGGCGGTGCAGCTGGTCGGCGATCTCCGCCGCGCTGTGCGGCGCAAGATCGGCGAGGAAGAAATAGGTATGGGTCGGAAAGGTCCGCACGCCCACGGCGCGCAGCTCTGCCGCGAGCGCAACGGTCCAGCCATGCAGTTGCGCAGCGCGGGCGTGGATCTGGTCTTCATGCTGCAGCGTGGCGATGGCCGCCGCCTGGCTGGGGCGGGCGAGCGGATAGGCGTCGTTGTGGCCGTTCAGGTCGTCGGCGATCGCTTCCGGAAAGATCCCGTAGCCGATGCGGAAGCCCGCCAGGCTGTGGGCCTTGGACAGGGTGCGGGTCACCAGCAGGTTGGGATGCTCGGGCACAATATGCACCACCGACTGCCCCGCCAGGCCGATGAAGGCCTCGTCGACCAGGAAGCGCGTCTGCGGATGACGGCGCAGCAGATCCGGCAGCGGTGCCATGTCGAAGATGCCGCCGTTGGGATTGTTGGGGTTGACGATGACCACCAGCGTGGTGCCTTCCGGAACCGCCAGTTCGCCGAGGTCGAAGGCGAAGTCCTTGTCCGGGGGCAGCCGTGTTTCCGTGTAGCGCCGGGCGATCTCGGGGAACAGCCCATAGGTCGGCGTCAGCAGATGGACCTGCTGGCCGAAGCGGTCGAACAGCTGGCGCAGGATCAGCTCGGAGCCGGCGTTGATGTGGATGAGCCGTTCGGCCACGCCGAGCTGCTCGCTGATCAGCTGGCGCAGCGGCGCCGAATAGGGCTCGGTGTAGTAGTTGCTGTGCGCCGCTTCGGCCTGCGCGGCCGCGATCGCCTCGTCGATCGGCGGCAGCGGGTTTTCGCACAGCAAGAGCTTGATGCCCTGGAAGCTGCCGCCGCCTTTTTCCGCGATGATGCTCATGCTTGCCCCTTTCCACCCATGTCGCGCGCCTACGCTTACTCAGCGTAGTGCACGCGGATGACAAATTCATCCTGCTTCATTCAGGGAATGTGCTGGCTTCGTTTCATTCACCTCACGCTTTGCGGGATGGATGAATCTGATAACGACTGGAAAATAAAAACGGGGCTGCAGCCCCGTTTTTGTTTGTGGATTGCTTCCGATGCAGTCCGGCAGACACGTGGAATTCTTTAGCGTCGCTCGTACACCACAAAATCGAATCCCAGCGCATCGCCCTTCTCCCCCGTGTGCGACTCGCGTGAGACTTCCCTGAACGCGCGCTTGTCGTAGTCGGGGAACCAGGCGTCGCCCACCGCTTCGATGTCGACTTCGGTCAGGTACAGGCGGTCGGCGAGCGGGATGGCCTGGGCGTAAAGGTCGGCGCCGCCGATGAAGAAGACTTCGTCGGTGTCCTGGCACAAGGCGATGGCTGCAGGGATGGAGGCGGCGACGAGGCAGCCGTCCGGTTTATAAGTAGCGTTGCGGGTGATGACGACGTTGGTGCGCGCCGGCAACGGGCGGCCGAGCGATTCGAAGGTCTTGCGGCCCATCAGGATGGGGTGGTTGAGGGTGAGCGCCTTGAAGTGCGCGAGGTCTTCCGGCAGCCGCCAGGGCAGGCGGTTTTCGGTGCCGATGACGCGGTTCTTGGCGAGCGCGGCGATGACGCTGATGCGCAGCTTCTTCGCCATGCTCATACCGCCACCGGCGCCTTGATCGCCGGGTGGGGGTCGTAGCCGCTCAAGCTGAAATCCTCGAAGCGGAACGCGAAGATGTCACGCACCGAGGGATTCAGCGTCATCGTCGGCAGTGGGCGCGGCTCGCGGGAGAGCTGCTCGCGCGTCTGCTCGAGGTGATTGAGATACAGGTGTGCATCGCCCAGGGTGTGGACGAAGTCGCCGGGCTTGAGGCCTGTCACCTGCGCCATCATCAGCGTCAGCAAGGCATACGACGCGATGTTGAATGGCACGCCGAGGAAGATGTCGGCGCTGCGCTGGTACAGCTGGCAGGAGAGCTTGCCGTCGGCGACGTAGAACTGAAAGAAAGCGTGGCACGGCGCCAGCGCCATCTTGTCGAGGTCGGCGACGTTCCACGCCGAGACGATGATGCGGCGCGAATCGGGGTTGGTCTTCAGCGTCTTCACCACCTCGCTGATTTGATCAATCGTCCCGCCGTCCGGCTTGGGCCAGGAACGCCACTGCTGGCCGTACACCGGGCCGAGGTTGCCGTTCTCGTCCGCCCACTCGTCCCAGATCGAGACGCCGTTTTCCTTCAGGTACTTGATGTTGGTGTCGCCCTGCAGGAACCACAGCAGTTCGTGGATGATGGAGCGCAGGTGGCATTTCTTGGTGGTGACGAGCGGAAAGCCTT
>JAJYXG010000014.1:0-5344 GCA_021791095.1 Pseudomonadota bacterium | reverse complement strand
GTTGCACCGCCGACGATACCTGCCACAGAATCGCCGGCACCGCTTCGCCGGCATCCCTGAGGTCGATCACCACCTGCGCGAAGCGTTCGCCGTCGCCGGCATACAACGCATCCTGCAGCGCATCGGCCTCCAGCCGACTGACGTCGACCACGGCATGCTCGACGTCGGCCAGCGTCACGGCTCCCGGCGGCAGCAGCAGCGCGAGCTTGTCGATTTCCTGCTGCGCCGCCAATAAATTTCCCTCGACCTGGTCGGCCAGAAATTCCAGTGCGGCACGATCGGCACGCAGGCCCTGTTTGGCGAGCCGGCGCTCGATCCAGCCGGGCAAGGCAGCGCGATCGATGGGCTTGGCCTCGACCACCACGCCCGCCTGGGCGAGCGCGGCAAACCAGCGGCTTTGCATGGTCTTCCAGTCGAGACCGGGCAGGCTGATCAGGGTGAGCGTGTCTTCCGGCAGTCTGGCCGCATAGGTCTCCAGCGCCTTGGCGCCATCGACGCCGGGTTTGCCCGAGGGAATGCGGATTTCCGTCAGGCGGCGTTCGGCGAACAGCGTGAGGTTGTCGCCACTGGCAAAAAGCGGTTGCCAGTTGTAGCGCCCCTGCACGGTGTGGACGGTGCGCTCGGTGTGTCCGCCCGCACGTGCCGCCGCACGGATGGCATCGCCCGCTTCCTGCGCTGCCAGCGGCTCGTCGCCCACCACCACATAGAGCGGTGCGAGGCCGCGCGCAAGCTGGTCGTTCAGGCGTTCGGCGGGGATATTCAAGTTCCGTTGCCGGGCGGAATGTTTTGCAGACGGCGCATGATCCGCCATGCTGCGCTGTCTTCCATGTCGCGATACAACAGTTGTTCTTCTGCCCCCTTGGCCAGGAGTTGCGAATCGTCGTAGGTCAAATCGCGTGCGAGCTCGATCGTTTCCGGCCTTGCCAGAATCCGCCCCTCCCTGCCACTGACGCTATAGGTCAGACGCAGCCCCAGCCGGTATTCGGTGACGCGCCCGGCACCTGACAGCGAAAGGATGGTTTTGGTACGTTCTTCGTTGCCGATTTGCAGCACAGCCTCGGCCTGGGCTGCGCTCGCGACCAGGCGGGTGTTCTTGTTCGACGCCAGAACACTGCGAATGCGCTGCGCCACCACACTTCCGCCCGGCGCATCGATATACAGGCTGGCAAACGGCATGCCCTCCAGCCGGCGTAGCTGGAAGCCGCAGCCGGTAGCCAGTGCGGCGGGAACAAGCGCGAGAAAAAGTCGACGGTTCATACGACGATATTAACCAAACGTCCGGGCACCACCACGACTTTTTTCGGCGCCTGGCCTTCCAGGTATTTCTGCGCCGCTTCGCTCGCCAGCGCAGCGGCCTCGATCGCGGCCTTGTCAGCCGCTGCCGCCACGCGGATCTGCCCGCGCAGCTTGCCGTTGACCTGCAGCATCAGCTCGATTTCATCCTGCACCAGCGCGGCCTCGTCCACGACCGGCCACGTCATCGCAGCGCCCGGCTTGAGCTCGGCATAAAGCGCCTCGCTGACGTGCGGCACGATGGGCGCGAGCAGCGCGACCGCCGCCTCCAGCACTTCCTGCCGCACGCTGCGGGTCGTTGCGTCGTCGCCTTCGAGCTTGGCGAGCGCATTCATCAGCTCCATCACCGCGGCGATCGCGGTGTTGAACTGCTTGCGGCGCTCGATATCGTCGCCCACTTTCTGGATGGTCTGGTGCAGTTGGCGGCGCAGGGTTTTTGCAGCGTCCGGCAGTTCGCCGCCGGCAAACGCCTCGACCGCACCGCCCTGCACGTGTTCATAGGCCAGCTTCCACAATCGCTTCAAAAAGCGGTGCGCGCCCTCGACGCCGGCATCCGACCATTCCAGGCTCTGTTCCGGCGGCGCGGCGAACATGGTGAACAGGCGCGCGGTGTCGGCGCCGTACTGGTCGATCAGCGCCTGCGGGTCGACGCCGTTGTTCTTCGACTTCGACATCTTCTCGGTGCCGCCGACGATCACCGGCTGGCCGTCGGTCTTGAGCACCGCGACGCCATCGCGCAGTTCGACGTCGGCCGGGTTGAACCAGGTCTTCTTGCCGTCCGGTGTTTCGCGGTAATAGGTATCGGCGACCACCATGCCCTGCGTCAGCAGGTTGGCGAACGGCTCGTCGCTCGCCACCAGCCCCTCGTCGCGCATCAGCTTGTGGAAGAAGCGCGCATACAGCAGATGCAGGATGGCGTGCTCGATGCCGCCGATGTACTGGTCGACCGGCAGCCACTGGTTCGCCCGCGCATCCAGCATGCCGCCGTCAAAGTCCGGGCAGGCGTAGCGCGCGTAGTACCAGGACGACTCGACGAAGGTGTCCATGGTGTCGGTCTCGCGCCGCGCCGCGCCGCCGCACTTGGGGCAGGTGCAGTTGACGAAATCAGCGCGCTTGTTGAGCGGGTTGCCGGAGCCGTCGGGCACCACGTCCTCCGGCAGCACCACCGGCAGCTGCTCGGCCGGCACCGGCACGTCGCCGCAGCTGTCGCAGTGGATGATGGGGATCGGGCAGCCCCAGTAGCGCTGGCGCGAAATGCCCCAGTCGCGCAGGCGGAACTGGGTTTTCTTCTCGCCGAGGCCGAGCGCGGCGAGGCCGGCGGCGATGGCGTCGACCGCGGCCTCGTAGCCGAGGCCGTCGTATTTGCCGGAATTCACGCAGCGGCCGCGCGCCTTGTCGCCATACCATTCGGCCCAGCCGTCGAGCGAGAAGGTTTCGCCCTCGACGCCGATGACCTGCTTGATCGGCAAGCCATATTTCTGCGCGAAGCCGAAGTCGCGCTCGTCGTGCGCCGGCACCGCCATCACCGCGCCTTCGCCGTAGCTCATCAGCACGTAGTTGCCGACCCACACAGGAACCTGCTCGCCGGTAAGCGGATGGGTGACCTTGAAGCCGGTGTCCATGCCCTTCTTTTCCATCGTCGCCATATCGGCTTCGGCGACGCTGCCCTGCTTGCATTCGGCGATGAAGGCGGCGAGCGCGGGATTGTCCTGCGCCGCACGGGTCGCGAGCGGATGCTCGGCGGCGACCGCGACGAAGGTCACGCCCAAGAGGGTGTCGGCGCGGGTGGTGAACACCCACAGCCTGTCCTGTCTGCCGTCGAGTTCATACGGGAACGCCAATCGCACGCCGACGCTCTTGCCGATCCAGTTGGCCTGCATGGTCTTCACACGCTCGGGCCAGCCCGGCAGGGTGTCCAGCCCGCTCAGCAACTCGTCGGCGTACTGGGTGATGCGGAAGAAGTACATCGGGATGTCGCGCTTTTCGACCAGTGCGCCCGAGCGCCAGCCGCGGCCGTCGATCACCTGCTCGTTGGCGAGCACGGTCGCATCAATCGGGTCCCAGTTCACGGTGGCCATCTTCTTGTAGATCACGCCCTTTTCGAACAGGCGGGTGAACAGCCACTGCTCCCAGCGGTAGTAGTCCGGCTTGCAGGTGGCGAGCTCGCGCGACCAGTCGATGGCGAAGCCCAGCGCCTGCAGCTGCGTGCGCATGTGGTCGATGTTGGCGTAGGTCCACGCCGCGGGCGGCACGTTGTTGGCGATCGCGGCGTTTTCCGCCGGCAGGCCGAAGGCGTCCCAGCCCATCGGCTGCATCACGTTGAAGCCACGCATGGCGTGGTAGCGCGCCAGCACGTCGCCGATGGTGTAGTTGCGCACGTGGCCCATGTGCAGCTTGCCCGACGGATAGGGGAACATCGACAGGCAGTAGTACTTGGGACGGTCGGACGCGTCGCTCGCGCGATAGGTCTGGCTGGCCGCCCATTGTGCTTGCGCCGCGCGTTCGATTTCCGAAGGAAGGTATTTTTCTTGCATTGCAACAACCGCATAGAATCAAGGCGGCAGATTATACCGCCCGCAGCGCCTCGTCCCGCAGCCGGGAACACTGGCCGCGCCGCCGGGTCGACCCGTTTTTACAACCAAAAGGAGACACAATGAAAACCCTGCTTGCGCTGACCCTGCTTGCCGCCTCCCTGCCCGCCACCGCCCAGACCGATGTGCTGCCGGTCAAGCAGATCGGCCTTGAACTGGCGCGAGACATCGCGATGGCCTCGCTCGAGGCCTGCCGCAAGGACGGCTACAACATATCCGCCGTGGTGCTGGATCGTTCCGGCAACGTACAGGCTGCGCTGCGCGACAGCCTGGCGGCGCGCCACACCCTGGAAATCGCCGAGCGCAAAGCCGGCATGAGCATCATGTCCGGCAGCGATTCCGGTGAATTCCGCGCCGCGCGCGGCGACATCCGCCCCGAGCTCAACCATATCAAGGGGCTCATCGTTATGGATGGTGCGCTGCCGATCCGCGCCGCCGGCAGTCTGATCGGCGCGGTGGGGGTATCGGGAGCGCCCGGCGGCGAGAAGGACGCGGCCTGCGCCGCCGCCGCCCTGAAGAAAGTGGAAGAACGGCTGGAATTTGCCTTGTAGGGCCGGCCAGCCAGGGCTTTCGCACGCGGGTGACAAGCCCCGCCTGCGCGGGTAGTGCGTGGTTGTTGGGGCATACGACTCCACATGGGCTTCAGCCCATAGTGGATCGGAGTCCCCTTGTGGGGCATACGACTCCACATGGGCTTTAGCCCATAGTGGATCGGAGTACCCACAAGGGGCATCGCGATCCTTCAGGGCTTTAGCGCCGCTACTACCACGGCCTGCCCCTTGCGGGTAAAATGCGGCGTTTTCGCTTAAATTTTCACCCATCCTTCAGGGAGTCCCAGCATGTCCAAGAAGCATCCCGTCATTGCGGTCACGGGTTCATCCGGCGCCGGCACCACCACCGTCAAGCGCGCGTTCGAGCACATTTTCTTCCGCGAAAAGATCAACGCTGCCGTGATCGAGGGCGACAGCTTCCACGGACTGTCGCGCGTCGAGTTCAAGGAAGCCGTTAAAAAGGCCGAGGCCGAAGGCAACATGTCGTTCAGCCACTTCGGACCTGCCGCCAACCGCTTCGACAAGCTGGCCGAACTGTTCGAAACCTACGGCAAGACCGGCGGCGGCCAGAAGCGCTACTACATCCACAGCGACGAGGAAGCCGCCGAGCACAACAAGCGTCTCAACACCAGCCTCAACCCCGGTGAATTCACCCCGTGGGAAGACGTGCCCGCCGGCTCCGACGTGCTGTTCTACGAAGGTCTGCACGGCCTGGTGAAAACCGACGACATCGACGTCTCCAGGCACGTCGACCTCGGCATCGGCGTGGTGCCCATCGTCAACCTCGAGTGGATCCAGAAGATTCACCGCGACGGCGCCGAGCGCGGCTATTCGGCCGACGTCATCGTCGACACCATCCTGCGCCGCATGCCGGACTACGTGAACTACATCACCCCGCAGTTCTCGCGC
>JAJYXG010000099.1:0-5418 GCA_021791095.1 Pseudomonadota bacterium | reverse complement strand
GCGCAGGCCGCAAGCCCCGATGCCGCCCGCTACGACAAGGCGCTGGCGCTGTTCCCCGACGACCTGCAAGCATGGGTGCAGGCCAGCCAGCCGCAAGCCTGGGAGCAATTGGAGAAATCGCACGGCGCCGACGCCCTCAAGGTCTTGATGGAGCGGCTGCGCGCCTCGCTCGATGCGCAGGGCACGCTGCATGTGCTGCATCATGGTGTGGAAATCCTGGGCCTGCGCCGCCCCATCGCCCTGGCGCAGTCCCGCCCGGCGCTGGCCATGAACATGGACTTGCAAGCCAAGTACGCGGCCAACCGGCTGCGCGTGGTGCGGCAGGTCAGCTACTCGCTGCACAACGCCAACCGGCTCGACCTGGTGTGCTTCCTCAACGGCATCCCGGTGGCCACGGCTGAACTCAAGACCGACTACACCCAGGCGGTCGAGGACGCCGAGTATCAGTACAAGACCGACCGCAACCCCAAGGTGGCGGGGAAGAACGCCGTGGAACCCTTGCTGAGCTTTCCGGGCGGGGGGCTGGTGCATTTCGCGGTGAGCAATTCCGAAGTGCGCATGACCACGGTACTCGCTGGCATGGACACCCGCTTCATCCCCTTCAACCAAGGCAGCAACGGCCCAGGCGTCTCCGGCGGGGCGGGCAATCCGTCCAACCCGAAAGGCTATGCCACGGCCTATCTGTGGCAGGAGGTGCTGGCCCGCGATTCCTGGCTCGACATCCTGGGGCGCTACATCGTGGCCGAGCGCGACGACAAGAAGCGGCTTTCCCGCCTTGTCTTCCCCCGCTATCACCAGCTCGACAGCACGCGCAAGATCGTCAGCGCGGTGCTGGCCAACGGCCCCGGCGACAAATACCTGATCCAGCATTCCGCCGGGTCGGGCAAGACCCACTCGATTGCCTGGACAGCCAACTTCCTGGCCGACCTGCACGATGCCCATAACGCCAAGGTGTTCGACAGCGTGATCGTGGTGTCCGACCGTACCGTGCTCGATGACCAGTTGCAAGAGGCGCTGGAAGCCCACGAGCGCACCAAAGGGGTCGTGGCCTACATCCAGGGCGATGGCGGCTCCAAGAGCCGCGAATTGGCTCAGGCGCTGGCGTCCAACAAGAAGATCATCGCCTGCACCCTGCAAACCTTCCCCTTTGCCATGAAAGAGGTGAACACCCTCGCGGCCACACAGGGCAAGCGCTTTGCCGTCATCGCCGACGAGGCGCATTCCTCGCAGACAAACGACACCGCCGCCGCCCTCAAGGTCCTCCTCTCCGCCAAAACGGAGGCGGTGGTCGCCGAAGAAGTGGAAGAGGTCAGCGGCGAAGATGTGATCAATGACGCCCTGGCGGCCACCATGCAGGCCAAAGCCGTGGGCAAGGGGTCGGGCATCACCTTCGTGGGGTTCACCGCCACGCCGAAGGATCGCACCCTGCAACTGTTCGGCACCCGGCCCGACCCAAGCCGGCCGCCCAACGACGGAAACAACAAGCCCGGCCCCTTTCACGTCTATTCCATGCGCCAGGCCATCGAGGAGGGTTTCATCCTCGATGTGCTCCAGAACTACACCAGCTACAAGACCGCCTTCCAACTCGCCCACGCCGGTCAGAAGACCCACCAAGTCGTCGATGAGAAGTCGGCCAAGGCCGGCATCATGGGCTGGGTGCGGCTGCATGAGTACAACATCGCCAAGCATGTGGAGATCGTGGTCGAGCACTTCCGCAAGCATGTGGAGCCGCTGCTGAACCACCAGGCCAAGGCGATGGTGGTCACCGGCAGCCGCCTCGAAGCCGTGCGCTGGCAACGGGCCATCCAGAAGTACATCAAGAGCAAGGGCTACGCGATCAACACGCTTGTGGCCTTCTCCGGCGAAGTGATCGACCCGGAGGTTGGGGACGAGCCAGTGACCGAGATGAGCCACAGTCTCAACCCCCTGCTGGGCGGCCAGAGTATCCGCGAGGCGTTTTCCGGCAAGAAGGGACAGCGCGGCGACTACGCCATTCTGCTGGTTGCCAACAAGTTCCAGAGCGGGTTCGACGAGCCGCTGCTGTGCGGCATGTACGTCCACAAGCAGCTCGATGGCATTGCCGCGGTGCAAACCCTCTCGCGCCTGAACCGGGCTTATCCGGGCAAGGACACGACCTATGTGGTGGACTTCATCAACGATCCAGCAAACATTCTGGCGGCATTCAAACCGTATTACGAAACCGCCGAGCTGGAGGGAATGACCGATCCCCATGTGGTGTACAACTTGCGCGCCAAGCTGGACGCCACGGGGTATTACACCGATGCCGACGTGCAGGCCGTGGCCAAGGCGGTCCTTTTGCAGGGCAAACAATCCGCGCTCGATGCCATCCTGGTGCCGCTGGCCACGCGCTTGCTGCACGACTACCGCCAGGCCAAGGCCGCTTTCACCACGCAGGCCGATGCCGCGACCCCCGCCGCCCAGGCCGCAAAGGACAAGATGGATGCCCTGCTGCTGTTCAAGAAGGACATGCAGACCTTCGTGCGGTTGTACGGCTTCCTCAGCCAGATCTTCGATTACGGCAACACCGACATCGAAAAGCGCGCCATCTTCTACAAGCTGCTGGGTCGTTTGCTGACTTTCGATCGGGAACTGGAGACGGTGGATTTGTCGGCTCTGGCGCTCACCCACCACACCATCCATGCGCTGGGAACAAAGGCCCTGCCACTCTCCGGCGGCGAACGCATCAAGCCCACGCAGCCCGGCGGCGGGGCGGTACAGGATCGCAACAAGGCGTCCATCGACGCCATTCTGCGCAAAGTCAACGAGCTGTTCGTCGGCGACATCAGCGACAACGACAAACTGGTCTATGTCAACGACGTCATCAAGGGGCGGTTGCTCGACTGCGAGTTGCTGATCGAGCAGGCAGTGAACAACACCAAGGAGCAGTTTTCCAATTCGCCCGACCTAGACCAGCAGATCATGGAAGCGGTGATGGATGCGCTGTCGTCGTTCTCATCCATGAGCAAACAGGCGCTGGAGTCGGCGAAGATCCGCCTGGAACTCAAAGAAATCCTGATGGGGCCAGCGGGGCTGTACGAGGCGCTGGTCAAGAAGGGCAAGGACAAGGCTGCTGGTGGCAACGATGCGCGCGTCGGACATCCTGCACCTTGAGCATCTGCACGCGCAAGCCGTCCATGATGAGGGCGTCCACTACCGCATCGCGGCGCGTGGTGATATGGAGCCGACATCCTGTCCAGCCTGCCGCGGCCCGCTGCACCGCCACGGCACGCAGCGGCAGTCCTTCATGGATGCTCTTATGCACGGCAAGCGCGTGCTGCTGGACATCGAGCGCCGGCGCTATCGCTGTACGATCTGTGGCAAGACGTTGTTCGATCCACTGCCCGACATGGATGGCAAGTGATTCATGACGAGCCGCTTGGTTCGGCATGTTGAGCAGCAGTGCCTGACCAAGACCTTTGCTGCCTTATCGCGTGACATCGTCGTGGACAACAAGACGATCCGGCTGATCTTCGATAACTATGCGGCAAGACTCAAGTCCACGGTGAGGTTCGAGACGGCGCGCATCCTGGGCATCGACGAGCTCATGATCATCGGCCAGTGCCGCGCCATGATCACCAACGTCGAGAAGCTGTCGCTATTCGACATGCTGCCCACGCGCAACAAGGCCGATCTGCTGACCTACTTCAAGACCCTGCCTGACAAGCACAAGGTCGAGATCGTCACGATGGATCTGTGGAGCGTGTACCGTCAAGGTGGCGCAGGAGCAGTTTCCGGGGCGCATGATCGTGGCCGACCGCTTCCATGTGGTGCGGATGGCCAATGACGCCCTTGAGCGGGTACGAAAAGCCATCCGCAAGACCTTGCCGGACAAAACGCGCCTGAAGCTGAAAGATGACCGGAAATTGCTGTTGTTGCGGTCACGAGAACTCGACCCCGCGGGCCAGCAAAACGTAGCGCAATGGACAGAGCAGTTTCCCCTGCTGGGCGACGCCTACAAGCTCAAGGAGATGTTCCACAGGTTGTACGAACATCCGGACAAGCAAACCGCACTGCGCGCGGCGCAGGCCTGGGCCGATAGCATTCCACCGGAACTTGAACCATACTTCAAGAACGCACGAGGCGCGCTGCGGAGTTGGCAGGCGGAAATCTTCCACTACTACGACGTGCCGATCAGCAACGCGTACACCGAATCGATCAACAACATCGCCAAGGAGATGAACAGAATGGGACGGGGATACAGCCTGGATGTGATTCGCGCCCGCCTGCTCTACAACGACGAGGCGCACAAGGACACGCGGCAGACGATTCGCAAGAAGCCACGCAAGAAAACTGAGCCGATGGGATCAGAGCGGTCTTTCTACTGCGCGGCGATGACTGAGCCCGCCGAAGAGGTCCAGGTCATTGAATACGGCCCCTCGCTAATCACGCTCGCCCGCCTGCTGCGCGAGGGCCACTTCGCCTGATTCCAACATCGGGGGCGTCGATCAGCCATCCCGAAAGGCTCTGGAATCCAACAGTGGATTCCAGATACCCTTTTTTATAAAGTCCCGCTTCCTGCGCAGTTTCTGGTTCTCGGCTCGCCGCCGCGCATTCTCGGCTTCCAGCTTGCTCACCGGGCGGCGCTTGCCGTCGTAGACGAACCCCGATCCCTCACGGGATCGTCGGATCCCGTTGGCCAGTGTCTTGACCGGGATTGCGAGCTTGCGGGCCGCCTTTGTCGGCCCGAGGGTCTCAGCCAACGACACGGCCTGCGCCACGCGGACGGTGTGGCGGGCGTGTTTACTGGGAAGGGCCACGGCAAAGGCGACCGCCGAGACGGGATCGAAGACGGTGAGCACGTAGCGCCGGGTGCCATCGCGCACTCGTTCGATGAGTGTCTACAGCCCACAGGGTCAGCGGTGGAGTCTTGAGGTCTTTGTGGTTGGCTCGCCTTGCCTTCTTTGCGCACGGGCCTCCGGCGTCCCCGGGCATCGAGCCGGGCGGGGGCGAAGCGCATCTTGTCCGGGGTGCGACCAACGATGCGGCCGATCGTGGACACCGAGGGCCGCCGAATGCCGTGTGCTTCACACCGGAGCTTTTCCTTGCCCCGGTTGGGGTAGAGGCGTCTCAAGCGCCGGATCTCGCTGACCCGTCTCGCGTTCGCCGTGCGGGTTCGTCTGTGCTTGGGCGCCGAGGATTTCGATTTCGCGGCCAGCGCCGCCGGGTTGCCGCCGGCGTCTTTCAGGGCCTGTTTCCACCGGTAGAGGGTCCTTCGGGACACACCGAAGGCATCCCGGCTGGCTTCCAGGCCGTGCGTGCCCCAACAAAAGCGCAGGATGTCGAGTCTTCGTTGGGCAGCTTTGGGAAGATCGTGGCACCGGCCCGCAGGAGGATGTGCCGCGTTCCACCTGGCCCCACTCGTCCGGAACCGTGCCCTTGAGCCCCTCGGGCGCGCAC
>JAJYXG010000025.1:0-5699 GCA_021791095.1 Pseudomonadota bacterium | reverse complement strand
GCGGCATCGTGTCGCCGGCCACCGGCATCGTCATGGTGCTGCTGGTCTCCCCGTTCCTCGACCTCGATCCGGTGCAGCAATCGATCCTGCTGGTGTTCGGCGCGCTGCCGCCCGCGGTGCTGAACTACCTGATGGCGGAGCAGTACCGCCAGGAACCCGAGCGGGTGGCGTCCATCGTGCTGCTCGGCAACCTGGCCGCGCTGGTTGTCATGCCAGCCGTGCTGGCCTTCGCGTTGCGCTGAGTGCCGGCTTGCCTTCAGTCGTGCCTTGTCCGTTCGGGCCTCAAGGTACCAATACCCACACGAAGGGAATGGTTGACCAAATTACTCGGTTATTCTATTGTGCGCCATCGCAATTTTTAATGAACGCAAGGACTGCATCATGGAACGTGAAATCAACGGCAAAATCGTCGAAACCGACCCCGAAGGCTATCTGGTCAACCTGGAAGACTGGTCCGAGGAACTGGCTGTCGAACTGGCCAAGGAAGACAAACTGGAGCTGGGCGAGAACCATTGGAAGGTCATCCACTACATGCGCGACCAGTTCGCCCAGAACGGCACCGCCCCCAACCTGCGCTTCCTGCAGAAGGGCCTGAAGGAAGAGTTCGGCGACGAATGGGGCGACAAGAAATTCCTGTTCGACCTGTTCCCGTTCGGCCCCGCTAAGCAGGCAGGACGCTATGCCGGCACCCCGAAGCCGACCGGCTGCGTGTGAGCGTGGTTGTTGACGCTTGAGCGTCTCACAACCAGAGCCCGCCACTTGCGGGCAAACAGCTTCCGCTTCATCAAAAGCCCCGTTATTAGCGGGGCTTTTTTTCGCCCTGTGCCGTTGCATCGCAGATCGCTGGGTGGGCCAGATGACGCGCCGCGCTATCGGGCGACGCCGCTGGTGGCAGGCGATTTGAAAAGGCATCTAAACCGATGCAACCACAGAGGCTGTCTGCTGTCTGTCGAGTCGAAATGGCTCACGACCGGAACCGGGCGCCGATCCAGGGAGAACAAGCGGTTCCCCTTTGGTCGGGCTGGCCGTTCATAATGCTTTCATGCCAGATGGAATGTTGATGCGCATGCACACGAACACACCTCAACCGACACGCTTGCTGCTCATGCTCGCCGGCCTTGGCCTTGCGGGATGCGCCGCGGTCGGACCGGACTACGTGCCGCCGGCAACCGACGTGCCCGCAGGGTGGAGCCGGCTCGATACCGCGTCCCAGCCGGTGACGCGCGCCGACGCGCCCGGCGATCTCAGCCAGTGGTGGCAGCGCCTGAACGATCCGCTGCTGTCCCAACTGATAGCCGAAGCCCTGCAAGCCAGCCCCGATCTGCGCAGCGCGCAGGCGAGATTGCGCGAAGCGCGTGCCCGCCGCACGGTGGCCGCCGCCGCGCGCTTCCCCAGCGTGGCCGCGTCGGGCAACGCCCGCCGCAGCCGGTCGAGCGAGGAAACCGGCAGCGGCGACTCGCGCAATTCCTTCAGCGCCGGCTTCGACGCCAGCTGGGAGATCGACGTGTTCGGCGGCGTGCGCCGCGGCGTCGAGGCGGCCGAGGCCGACCTCGAATCGACCGTTGCGAACCTGGACAACACCTGGGTGTCGCTGGCCTCCGAAGTGGCGCTGAACTACGTCGAGCTACGCGCCCTGCAGACTCGCCTCGGCATTGCCCGCGCCAACCTCGCCAGTCAGTCCGAGACGCTGCAGCTCACCGACTGGCGCGCGCAGGCCGGACTGGTCAGCAACCAGGACGTCGAGCAGGCACGCAGCAACCGTGAGCAAACGCGGGCGCAGATCCCGAGCCTTGAAACCAGCCTTGCCGAATCGGAACATGGCCTGGACCTCCTGCTGGGTCGTGCGCCGGGCACGCTGCACGCGCGCCTCGCCGCTACCGGCGCGCTGCCGGCCGTGCCAGCGCAGATCGCCGTCGGCATCCCGGCCGACACCCTGCGTCAGCGTCCCGACGTGCGCGCAGCCGAACGCAAGCTGGCGGCGGAAACCGCGCGCGTCGGCGTGGCCGAGGCGGCGCGCTATCCCTCCTTCAATCTTTCCGGTTCGATCGGCCTCGAAGCGCTGACTTTTGGCGCGCTCGGCAACAGCGGCGCCGCCACCTCGTCGCTGCTCGCCGGCATCACGGGGCCCGTCTTCAACGCCGGGCGCCTGCGCGCCCAGGTGGAGATCCAGGACGCGGTGCGCGAGCAGGCGCAGGTGAGTTATGAACAGGCCGTTCTGACCGCGCTGCAGGAGGTGGAAAACGCGCTGGTTGCGCTGGCCCGCAACCGCGAACGCATCGAGGCACTGGCGATCGCCGCCGAATCGGCGCGCAACGCGGCGCAACTGGCGCAGCAGCGTTACAGCGCGGGGCTCATCGATTTCCAGTCGGTACTCGACACCGAACGCAGCGTGCTGTCCGCCGAGGACAGCCTCGCCAGCAGCCGCGCCGACGGCGTGCTGGCGCTCATCCGTTTGTACAAGGCACTGGGCGGCGGCTGGTCTCATGTGACCGAAGCCAGCCCGCTCAGCAAGGACTCCCCATGAATACCACCAACACACCTGAAACCAGGCGGGGCCCCGCACTGAAAAACCTCCTGGCAACCCATGGCGGCGGCCTGCTCTCGCACTACTGGCTGTGGCTGGTCGTCGTTCTGGCTGTGATCGCCGTCGCGGGCTGGCTGACACTGCGTTCCGGCGAGGACAAGTCCGCGCCGCGCTACACGACCGAAGCCGCCACGGTCGGCATGCTGGTGGTCAAGGTCTCCGCCACCGGCAACCTGCAGCCGACCAACCAGGTGGATGTGGGCAGCGAACTGTCCGGCATCGTCGACCAGGTGTTCGTCGACGACAACGACGAGGTGAAGAAGGGACAGGTGCTGGCGCGACTGGATCTGTCCAAGCTGCAGGATGCGGTCGCGAAGTCGCGCGCCAGCCTGGTTGCGGCCGAGGCGCAGGTGCTGCAGGCGCAGGCGACGGTGGCGGAAGCGCGCGCCACGCTGTCACGCTACCAACAGGTGTCGCAGCTGTCCGGCGGCAAGGTGCCGTCCAAAACCGAAATGGACACCGCCGAGGCCAACCTGAAGCGGGCCGAGGCCAATGTCGCCAGCGCGCGCGCAAGCGTGACCCAGGCGCGGGCCACACTGCAATCGGACGAAACCAACCTCGGCAAGGCCAACATCCGCTCGCCCATCAACGGCGTGGTGCTGGCGCGCCAGATCGAACCGGGGCAGACGGTGGCCGCCTCCTTCCAGGCGCCGGTATTGTTCAAGCTGGCCGAGGATCTTTCGAAAATGGAACTGCAGGTCGACATCGACGAGGCGGATGTCGGCCAGGTGATGGCGGGCCAGAAGGCCATCTTCAGCGTCGACGCCTGGCCCGGTCGCGAATACGATGCCGTCATCACCCGTGTCGGCTACGGCGCGCAGGAAAAGGACGGCGTGATTTCCTATCTTGCCGTGCTCGAAGTAGGCAACGACGACCTCAGTCTGCGCCCCGGCATGACCGGCACCGCCGAGATCACCACGCTGACGCGCGAAAACGCGCTGCTGGTGCCGAACGCCGCGCTGCGCTTCACCCCTGCGACCACCGATACCGCGCAGAAAAAATCGCGCAGCAGCGTGATGAGTGCGCTGATGCCGCGCCCGCCCAGACAGACGCCGAAGGTCCGGACGACGGCGAACAGCGATACGCCGCGCGTGTGGGTGCTGCAGGATGGGCAGCCCGTCGCCCTGGACGTCAAGGCCGGCGCCACCAATGGCCGCGTGACCGAGATCACGGGCGGCCCGCTCAAGGCCGGCATGCAGGTGATCACCGAGACGTTGAGCACCGAGCAATGAGCGACGCTGCCGCGCTGATCCGGCTGTCCGGCATCACCAAGACCTACGGTAGCGGACAGGCCGCATTCCAGGCGCTGAAGGGCATCGATCTCGCCATCGAGGCCGGCGATTTCGTCGCCATCATGGGCCCGAGCGGCTCCGGCAAGTCCACCGCGATGAACATCCTCGGCTGCCTCGACACGCCCACCCAGGGAAGCTACGAATTCGAGGGGGTGAAGGTCGAGCAGCTGACGCGCAACGAGCGCGCGCTGCTGCGGCGCAACTACCTCGGCTTCGTGTTCCAGGGCTTCAACCTGCTGGCGCGCACCACCGCGCTGGAGAATGTCGAATTGCCACTGATCTATCGCGGCGAGCCCGCCACGGCGCGCCACGCTGTGGCACGCGCCGCGCTCGAACAGGTCGGCCTGGCCGGCTGGGAGCACCACACCCCGGGCGAACTCTCGGGCGGCCAGCAGCAGCGCGTCGCCATCGCGCGGGCCATCGTCACCCGGCCGGTGGTGCTGCTGGCCGACGAGCCCACCGGCAACCTCGACACCCACACTGGCGAGGAGATCATGGACCTGATCAGTGCGCTCAACCGGGACCAGGGCATCACGGTGCTGATGGTCACCCACGAGGCCGACATGGCGGCCCATGCGAAGCGGGTCGTCCGCTTCGTCGACGGCCGGGTCGAGAGTGACCGCCGCAACGGGGAGAGCGCCTGATGCTGTGGAACACGCTGCAGCTCGCGCTGCGCTCGATCCGGCGCAACCTGATGCGTTCCTTCCTGACCATTCTTGGCATCGTCATCGGCGTCGCGGCGGTCATCACCATGGTCACCCTCGGCAACGGCGCGACGAAATCCGTGTCGGACCAGATCTCCAGCATGGGCAGCAACCTGCTGCTGGTGCGCCCCGGCCAGCGCTTCGGTCCCGCGGCGGAAGCCGCACCCAACTTCAAGCTCGATGACGTCGACGCGATCCGTAACCAGATCGCATCGGCCGATGCCGTCGCGCCGGTGGTCAGCAAGTCGGTCACCGCGGTGTACCAGGCGCGCAACTGGTCGACCGTGGTCACCGGCAGCAGCAACGACTACTTCCGCGCCGGCAACTGGGAATTCGCCGGTGGCCGTGACTTCAGCGAAACCGAGGAGCGCGCCGGCAAGGCCGTGTGCGTGATCGGCGAGACCGTGCGCGAAAAGCTGTTCGGCGGGCAGAGTCCGGTGGGCAGCGAAATCCGCATCAAGCAGTTCGCCTGCGAGGTGGTCGGTCTCTTGAAGGCCAAGGGCCAGTCGGCCATGGGCTCGGACCAGGACGACACCGTGGTGATGCCGCTGCGCACGGTGCAGAGGCGGCTTGCCGGTAGCCAGGATGTCAACCGCCTGACGGTCTCGGTCAAGGAGGGTGCCTCGATCGACGCGGCCAAGGAGCAGCTCAACCAGCTGCTGCGCGAGCGGCGCAACATCGGCGACAACGAGGAGGACGACTTCCGGGTGATGGACACGCGGCAGATCGCCGAGACGCTCACCAGCACCACCAAGATCCTCACCATGCTGCTCGGCGCCGTGGCCGCGGTGAGCCTCTTGGTCGGCGGCATCGGCATCATGAACATCATGCTGGTGTCGGTCACCGAACGCACCCGCGAGATCGGCATCCGGCTGGCCATCGGCGCGCTGGAGCGCGAAGTGCTGCTGCAGTTCCTGATCGAGGCCGTGGTGCTGGCCAGCCTGGGCGGCCTGATCGGCATCGCGATCGCCACCGCCGCCTCCATCTTCCTTGCCGGCCTGATGAACGTGCCCTACCTGTTCGACCCCGGCATCAACCTGCTGTCCTTCTTCTTTTCCGCCGCCATCGGCGTGATCTTCGGCTTCTTCCCGGCGCGCCGGGCCGCGGGCCTCAATCCGA
>JAJYXG010000125.1:0-31747 GCA_021791095.1 Pseudomonadota bacterium | reverse complement strand
GTGTATTACGTGCTGAACGACACCGCCGCTGCCGCCGCCCCGGCGCCACTGCGTGCCGGCGCGCCCATCCTGCTGGTGCTCGACACCACCACCGGCGGCTTTTACGACACCGACCAGCTCATCTTCAGCCGCAGTCCCGGCACCCGCGGCCAGTACCAGTTCGCGCGCTGGACCGAGCGTCCCGGCAAGCGCTTTGCCGACCTGATGCGGGTCCGGCTCGATCGCCTGGGCAGTCACCAGGTCGCTGCAGCCGGCGGCTATGTGCGCGGCGATCTGCTGCTGGATACCGTACTGGTCGAGTTCTATCACGACGCCGCCAGCCAGCCCGGCCAGGTTCGTCTGGTGCTGCGCGCCGAGCTGGTGGACCTGAAGCGGCGCACCCTGCTGGGGCGCCGGGTATTCGAGCAGCAGGTGCCGCAGGCCACCTACGATGCCGCCGGCGCCGCACAGGCATCGAACCTCGCGGTCAGCCAGGCGCTCGACGAGCTCACCGCCTGGCTCGCCACGCTGCAATAAGCACCTATATTGATAAGGCATTGCCCACAATACGAGGAGAGAGACCATGAAGCGCCTGCTTGCCGCACTGTGCCTGTGTTCCATCGTTGGCGTCGCCCACGCTGAAATCTCACAGAAATTCGGTCCGCTTGAGATTCATTACAACGCGCTCACTACTGATGAACTGTCGCCTGAGGTTGCGCGCGCCTACAAGATCGAGCGCAGCAAGACGCGCGGACTGGTCACGATGGCGGTGCTGAAGCAGAATCCTGTCGGCGCGCCGACGCCGGTTCCGGCCAGGTTGACGCTCTACGTCACCAACCTCAGCCAGCAACTGGCCAACGTCGAGATGCGCGAGATCAAGGAAGGCACCGCGATCTACTACCTGGGTGAATTTCGGGTGACGCCGCCCGACACGCTGAAGTTCACCGCCACGGTTGAAGTGGCGGGCCAATCGAAACGCGAAATGGTGTTCAACCAGAAGTTCTACAAGTAACGCCAGCCCACGCAGCCCCGGATCCGGGGCTGTTCTGTTCCCAGCCTCCGGTTTCAGGCCTTCGTGTACGCGGAATAGCCGAGCGCCAGCAGACCCCACATGCCGAAGCCTGCCACTGTCAGCCCGGCCGCACGTCGCACCCACACCTGCTGCATGAACGGCTGGATCTGCCGCGCGAACAGGCCCATGCCCAAGAGGTTCGGCAGGGTGCCGAGGCCGAATGCCAGCATCAGGGCCGCGCCCGAGGTGGCGCTGCCCGCCGCCACGGCCGACACCAGCACCGAATACACCAGCCCGCACGGCAGCCAGCCCCAGGCCATGCCGGCCAGCAGCGCCTGCGGCAGCGACTTCACCGGCAGCAGTTTCTGGAACAGCGGCTTCACCCGTTTCCACAGGGCGCCGCCGGCACGCTCGAACACCAGCACCCACTGGTTGAATCCGGCCAGGTATAAACCGAGCAGGATCATCACGACCTGTGCCAGTACGAACAGCAGCGTCTGCACCGGCATGAACTCCGCCAGCTTGAGCGAGGCGCCGAGCGCCCCCGCCAGCGCGCCGAACAGCACATACGACGATACCCGCCCCAGGTTGTAGGCCAGGTGCATCCTGAATGGTGGCGCACTGCCGTCGGCGCGGAAGGAAAAGGCCGCGACAATGCCGCCGCACATGCCGACGCAGTGCACCCCACCGAGAAGGCCGGCAAGCAGCGCGGTCAGAAGGGAAAATTCGATCATGCTTGCTTGTGGTTTCGGGCCACCAGCCACACCAGCAGCAGCACCGGCACCCCGATCAGTGCCGTGCCGGTGAAGAAATTCCCCCAGCCGTACGCATCGACGAACTCGCCGGAAAAGCCTGCGATGAATTTCGGCAGCAGCAGCATCACCGAGGTGAACAGCGCGTACTGCGTCGCCGAATACGCCTGGTTCACCAGGCCGGAGAGATAGGCGACGAAGGCGCTTGATGCGATGCCCGCGGAGAGGTTGTCCGCCGACACCGTGAACACCAGCGCGCCGACGTCGTGCCCGCGCCCGGCCAGCCACACGAACAGCAGGTTGGTCGCGGCCGACAGCACCGCGCCGAGAAACAAGGTGCGCATCACTCCCATGCGCATCACCAGGAGGCCGCCGAGGCCTGCGCCGGCGATGGTCATGACCACGCCGTACACCTTGGACACCGTCGCCACCTCGTCCTTGGTGAAGCCCATTTCCTGGTAGAAGGGATTGCTCATCACCCCCATCACCACGTCGGAAATGCGGTAGACGGCAATCAGCGCCAGCATCAGCACGGCCTGCAACTTGTAGCGCTGGATGAAGTCGATGAAGGGCGACAGCACCGCGCTGTGGAACCACGCCGTGGCAGTCAGCAGCCAGCCGGACAGCCCGGCGGCGGCGAAGCGTTCCCGCGTGTGCGCCTCGCGCTCGGTGGTGACGCTGGAAATCTTCTTTTCCGGCTCGCGGATGGTCAGCGTGGTGAGGATGCCGACCGCCATCAGCGCAGCCATCACCGTGTAGGCCACCTGCCAGGGGCGGAAGTCGTAGGTCGCCTCGGAAGGGTCGAACGCCGCCGCGATCCACAGTGCCCCCGCGCCCGCGGTGATCATCGCGATGCGGTAGCCCGCCTGGTAGGTCGCCGCCATCGCACCCTGCTTCTCGGTTTCTACCGCCTCGATGCGATAGGCGTCGAGCGCGATGTCCTGCGTTGCCGAGGCGAAGGCCACAGCCAGCGCGAAGAACACCGTGTGCGTCAGGTTCAGCTCCGGGTCGGTGTTCGCCATGCCCAGGAGCGCGGCGGCAATGCACACCTGCGACAGCAGCAGCCATGCCCGCCGCTTTCCCAGCCTTGCGGTAAGAAAAGGCAGCGGCAGCCGATCCACCAGCGGCGACCACAAAAACTTGAAGCCGTACGCCAGCCCCACCCAGCTCAAGTGCCCGATGGTCGCGCGCGCGATGCCCGCTTCCGACAGCCAGAACGAGAGCGTGCCCAGTACCAATAACAAGGGGAGCCCGGCGGAAAAGCCGAGGAACAGCATGCCGGCGACGCGCGGGTGCGTGTAGACCGCAAGGGCGGCAAGCCAGGGGTGGACGCGTGCGGTCATGGTGCGTAATCGTAATCGACGATCAGCGGCGCGTGGTCGGAAAAGCGCTGGTCTTTATAGACGCTGGCGGATCGGGCGGTTTTGGCGATGCCGGGGGTGGCGATCTGGTAGTCGATGCGCCAGCCGACGTTCTTGGCCCAGGCCTGGCCGCGGTTGCTCCACCAGGTGTAGGCCTCGCCTGTGTGCTCGGGGTAAAGCGTGCGGTAGACGTCGACCCAGCCGAGCTCGTCGAACAGCCGTGTCATCCAGGCGCGCTCCTCGGGCAGGAAGCCGGAGTTCTTCTGGTTGGATTTCCAGTTCTTGAGGTCGATTTCCTGGTGGGCGATGTTCCAGTCGCCGCAGATGACGATTTCGCGGCCGGACTTGATCAGCGCCTGGAGGTGGGGGAAGAAGGCGTCCATGAAGCGGAACTTGGCCTGCTGGCGTTCTTCGCTGCTGGAGCCGGAGGGCTGGTAGAGCGAAATGACGGCCAGACTCCCGTAGTCGGCCTCGATGTAGCGGCCCTCGGCGTCGAACTCGGGGACGCCCAGCCCCTCGACGATGCGCTGCGGGGCCTGACGGGTGTAGACCCCGACGCCGCTGTAGCCTTTCTTCTCGGCGTAGTGGAAGGCGCCGGTGAGGCCGTCGCAGCCGATGAATTCGGGTCTGAGGTCGGCGGCCTGCGCCTTGAGTTCCTGCACGCAGACGACGTCGGCGTTTTGCGTGGGCAGCCAGTCGAAAAAGCCCTTGGTGGCGGCAGACCGGATGCCGTTGAGGTTGGCCGATATAATTCGCATTACGTTTTTATTCAAGAAATCCAGAAAAATGTCCGATTACAAAGCCGAGTTTGTGGAATTCGCCATTGCGTCGCAGGTGCTGTGTTTTGGCGAGTTCAAGACCAAGGCGGGGCGCATGAGCCCCTACTTCTTTAATGCGGGGCTGTTCAACGACGGCGACAAGCTGAAACGGCTGGGCGAATTTTACGCGAAAGCCATCGTCGACTCGGGGATCGCGTTCGACGTGCTGTTCGGGCCGGCCTACAAGGGAATTCCGCTGGCGGCGAGTATCGCGATCGCACTGGCGGGCATGGGCAGGAACGTGCCGTATGCCTACAACCGCAAGGAGGCCAAGGATCACGGCGAGGGCGGGACAGTGGTCGGCGCTAAACTGCAGGGCCGCGTGCTGATCGTCGACGACGTGATCTCGGCGGGCACCTCGGTACGCGAGTCGGTGGGCCTGATCCGCCATGCGGGTGCCGAGCCGGCTGGGGTGGTGATCGCGCTGGACCGCATGGAACGTGGCAGCGGCGACAAGTCGGCGGTGCAGGAAGTACGAGAACAATATGGCATTCCGGTGGTGGCCGTGGTTACGCTGGACAACCTGGTGGAGTTTCTGGAACGTGATGCAAACCGACAAACTGAATTGCAGGCAGTGGCAGGCTACCGCGCAACGTATGGCGTATAGCGCGCTGGCTGTCGCCCTGTTTCTGGGGGTGGGCACCGCGCAGGCGCAGATGTATCGTTGGGTGGACGGCAACGGCCGCGTGCACTACAGCGATACGCCGCCGACGACCTACCAGAGAAGTGGCGGCGCCGAGATGAACAAGCAGGGGCTGGTGATCAAACGCACGCAGTCCGAAGCTGAACGCCAGGCCGAGGCCGTGCGTCTGGCCGAGCAGAAGCGGATCCAGGTGGAACAGAATAAACAGGCGCAGCTCGATCGTGCGCTGATGTCGACCTACACTACCGAGGCGGAGATCGATCTGGCGCGTGACCGTGCACTGGAGCATCACAGCCTGGCAATCAAGGGAGCGGAAATCCGCGGCAAGGCGGTGGATGCCAACCTGGCCGACCTGAAGGCGCGCATCGCCAACATCGAAAAGGCGGGCCGTCCGGTGGGAGCCGGCCTGAAGGACCAGCTGGATCAGGCAACCCGGGAACAGCAGGAATTGAAGCGCACCGTCCACAGCAATGAAGAAGCCATGGCGAAGGTGCGCGAGAAATATGCGGCGGACAAAGCACGTTTCCGCGAGCTTGCAACCAGGAAATAAAATCGTTTTCCCAACCACGATTTCGTGGCTTGGGGAATTCCAGGCAGTGGGGCGACGCGTCGCCCGCCCCTTCCCGCAGCCCTTCAAGCATCCCCCGGGGCGATGCTTGAAGGGCTGCGTGCCGTCCGTGATGCGCGCGATCACCGTAGCGCGCGGGTGTCGCCTGATCAGTCGGCAGGATAGCCGTTATGCCGCCAACGCACGACTTTAACCGCTGATTGAAAATGCAATTGCGCCTTCCACGGTGCAGGTCCAGGAGAATTCGGTATCGGCGGCAGGGGTTCCGTCGTGCCGCCAGGACATCACTTCAACCGATACGTCCGTCAGATAACCATCGTTGCCAAGCCGGTTGTTCGCCCTATCCTGAAGAAGAATGGTAGCGCCGGGCTGGAAGCGCTGCGCGTGAGTGGTTACGGTCAGAAATGACTGGGTCGAGCCGTGCGCGGTGGCCACGACAACGGGCTCCCGCACCATGACCAGCTGGCTTGCCAGTCCCTCGCTTGCCGCCCCGCAAAGCAGCGATTGCAGCGGCAGGGTCGTCTTGCCCTGACGATCCGTCCTGTCGCGTCCGGACAGGAACAGAAGCCAGGTCTGGGAGCAGGCCTGCCCAAATCCGAAAATGTCGTGCTTGGCGTGGTAAGCGTCCAGACGTGCCGAATAGCTATGGCGTTGGAATTGCTCGATGAATTTTTCACGGACGTCCTTGGGGAGTCCGACGAATTCGTCATGCAGCTTCGTGAGGGATTTTTCGTATTTGTCGTTCATGGCGTGTCACCTTTGTTAGAAGGGGTTTCATCGGAATGCCGGAAATGAATCTGCCTGATTCTCCAGAACCCCATACTCCCTCAACGGTGGGTTCCGCTGTGGCCGCACCAGCCTGAAGATTCGGAATGCGTAACGCTGCGCAAACGGCGTTATGCCGCGCCGCATCCGCCGCGGCGGCGCGAAGCGAAGCCGATCAGCCCCAGCCCGGCCAGCAGCAGGGCCCCCGTTCCGGGTTCTGGAACGGCAGCGGCAGCGGCATCAAAGTTTACGCTCGCGAGGATTCCGGCACCGCTTATGTGGACGCCTGTTGCTAATGGCGCGCCGAAAATTCCATGATCCGTGTCGTTGACGATCAGGCTTAGCGTATTCAGCCCTTCCAGGAATCCGTTTGTGATCACGACATTTTGGATTCCGTTTCCGAATGTAAAAGTAAACGGATCGTTCGATCCTGCTGGAGAGAGCGTCATGGAGCCTGCGCCTGGGCCGAAAATGCCAGCATTGCTGATCATCGTGCCGTTGAGCAGCAGAATGCCGCGATCGTCCGCCGCCATACTTTCAATAGTCAATGAGGCGTTGCTGAATCCGCTCGGCAGCACGAAATCATGAGTGAGGGTGTAGACGCTGGGACTCCCCGCCGTTGCTGTCGAACTGAAGCTTACGTCGATAATGGTCGCGAACGAAGGCGTCGCAAAAAGCGGCGCGATGGCAATGAATGCGGTGCGAAATTTCATAGGTTTCTCCCTGTTGGATGGTTATGTCAATCTGGCGTGCATGTTTCTTGCAAAATCGAAATCGCCTGCGTCTATTTGCCCGGCTGGGCGGGCTTTTCCTGAGCGTTGCTCCCTAGCGCGGCGGGGCGGCATTCCCGGCATCGGGCGCACCCTCGAAATAACCGCCATTGAGGTATTCGTGCCGGTAGGGCGTTTCATCCGCGCCAGCCTGGGCTACGGCGCCAGGCAGGGCGAAGCAAAGAACGTTTCGTGCGGCATACATGGTGCACCTCCTTCGGTTTCGACCGCCGGCAATGGCCGTTGAGCGAACTATAAGGAAGCACTTCTCACGGATGGCTCACGGATGACGAAACTGCTCCGATGCGGGATCAGTCCTTGGCCTGCTCCGCCAGGGACCGGGTGCGGGAACTGGGGCTGACACCCAGGACGATGGACAGCATCTCGCGGCAGCGCCGGTATGCCTCCAGCGCCTGAGCTTGCTCGCCATGCGCTAGGAGCACCGTCATAAGCCGCTGGGTGATGTCCTCGGCCAGCGGCTCGATCTCCAGCGCGCGCCGGAAAACGGATACGGCCGACTGCCAGTCTCCCGCCTGCTCCAGGCTGTCGCCATGACCCAGCGCCAGGCGGATATAACGGCTGCGCAGGCGTTCACGGCGCGGGAGCAGCCAGACGGCCGCCTCCTCGCTGTCGAGAAACGGTCCGGAGTAATGCGCCATGGCCCGCTCGCACACCGCCGGGGCGCCGTCGCCACGCATCCGCTCGGCATCGCCGGCCAGGCGCTCGAACGCCCAGATGTCGAGCCAGCAGTGCTTGTCGTTGAGGCTGAGCTTGCCGTCCTGAGTCTGGATGGCCGCCTCGTTGCCGAGCAGTTTGCGCAGGCGGGAGAGCGTCATGTCGAGAGCGTGCCGGCTACCGTCCGCATCGTCCCCCCATAGCGATTGGGCCAGGGTCGTCACGGATACGCCGCGTCCGCCGTGGGCGATCAGTGCCTTGAGCAGTTGCAGCGGACGTTTCTGGGCCTTGCTGCCAAAGACGATGGGCTGGTCGTCGAGCAGCACGGCAAAGCGCCCCAGGCTAAAGATGCGCACCGGCCAGGGCCAGGCGTCGCTGGCGGGCGATTCCGGCAGCAGCCCATGGCGGCGGATCAGACGGCGCACGTAGTCGACCTCGATGCCGGTCTCCAGCGCGCGGGCGCAGAGCGGAGTGACGAGTTGGGGCAGCCAGAAGGGAAACAGCGCCATGGAATCGATCCGGCGGCCTGCCGCAAGGGCGCGTTGCAAGGCGGCGAGACCCTGCACGTCGGCATCCAGTTGCAACTCGATATAGGCCTCAAGCAGCCCGGCCTGGAATGCGATCTGCGGGCTGGGGAAACGCTGCGCGAATTCTAGCGGCCTGGACAGGCAGGCGCGCGCCGCTTCTGCCTGGCCGCTCAGCACCAGCACCTGCCCCCGGAGCAGATCGGTGACCATCAGGGGAAAATAGGCGCCGGTCGACTCGACGCGTTCGCTCATCCCGTCCGTCGTTTTCAGCGCGGCGGCGTTATCCCCCCGCATGAGCTGGATGCCGGCGCGCAGGTAGTTGAAATGATGCACATCCAGCGCCCAGATGGGGTTGAGCAGGGGCTCGATCTCGTCCAGCGCCTGCTGAGCGCGCAGCGTGTCGCCACGGATCGTGGCCGCATAGACGTTCTGTGCCAGAAGCAGGTTGTCCAGAAGGTGGGCGCCGGTCGTTCTCGCCGTTTCCCGCCCCTCGGCCACCCAGTTGCGGCAGTCCTCCACGTCCAGGTCGGCCCAGGCCAGGTATGCGCGGCAGATGCAGAACAGGATGTAGCTAAGCGGGTGGTTTTCTTTGAGGTGTGGCGGGAGCCTCAGGTTGGCAAACCAGGTCCGGGTGTGCGTTACGCCGTCTCCCCGCCAGAGGGCGTGCAGCGTGATGAAGTAGGCGAGGGGGCCGAAGTGCCGTGGCGAGGGCAGGGCAAGAATCAGGGCTTCGGCTTTAGGCTGCCAGGTGTCGATCATGGGATGAAAAGGTGCGCTGATCAGAAGGGCGCTGCCGGTGCCGAGGAGTTGCGCCTCGGCTTCCGCACTGGAGGGGGCGGGGTGCGTCTGCTGCAGGTGTTCCAGTTCCTCCAGCCAGGCGGGAATCCGGTGGTATTCGCTCCAGGGGGCGGCATAGGATTCGACGATGGCAGCCCAGGCGAGATAGGCGCCATCGATCATTCCCCCTTCCTTGAACAGGCGCCAGGCGGCTTCCAGTTGCGCGCGTGCCTGTTTGGGATCGTGCAGCCGGAGGATCGAGCCCTGACAGAAAAGCAGCCAGGGGTCCGTCTGCTTTGTGTCTTCGGGCAGGCATTCGAGCCACTGCCTCAGGGTCGCCATGCGGCCTTCGGCCATCCAGCCTGGTGCCTGGACGCGCAGCAGCGCGGCCAGCGCTTCCCAGTCCTGGGCATCCGCCAGCAATTCCGCCGCGGTTTCCGTTTCGCCGTCCTGTTCTAGCTGCCGGGCTGCCTGCCGCCGCAAGCCTTGCACCTCGCAGCACGAAAAATCACGCCTTAGGCGATTCAACAGGAACGCCCGCAGCAGCGGATGAAATTGATACCGGGTTGCTCCGCCGCGGCCGTGCCGGGTGGTCAGAAAAGATTGCCGGGCAAGGCGGGACAGAATCACCTCGGTATCGGTGTGGCCGGAAAGCTTCGCGGCCAGTGCAGGCGTGACGAAGGGGGGCAGGGCGACCCTGGCGAGAAAGCCGCGCATGTCCGGATCCAGCTTTTCGTAAAGCTCGCCACTCAGGTAATCGAACAGGAGTTCGTTGTCGGCAGGCAGATCGGGCCGAAGCTGATTGGGCGGCAGGCGCATGAGCAGAACCTGGAGCGCGGCCCATCCATGACTGGCCGCATGCAAGGCGACCGCAGTTTCGGCAGGCATGCCCCAGCGTTCGGCCAGTTGGGCGCTCTCCGTCGCGGACAGGCGCAAGTCGTCCCAGCCGATCAAGGCGCTGTGGGCATGGGCGAAATGCCGCTGCAGCGGCGGGGGCGCTTCGTGGCGGCTGGCGACAATGATGAGGCTGCCATCGGGCAGCAGGTCGAGGGCAATATCAAGCAGACGATGCAGGGGGGCCGTGCCGGAAATTTCCTGGTAGTTGTCCAGCACCCAGACGCATGGCTGCTTCCACCCCTGGAACATGCGGGCGAAATAGCGCCGGGCGAAGGACTCTGGAGCCATCAGGTTTTCCGGGGTGGCGGCAGGCAGACGGATACGCGAAGCCTGCCGGGCGGCAAGGCTCAGATAATGAAAAAAAGTGCCGAAGTCATGATCGCAGGCGTCAACCTGATACCAGATGGCGGGGAGTTGACGTGCCCCGATCCAGCCGGCAAGCAGCGAGGTTTTGCCGGCACCGGCGGGAGCGACGAGCCAGGCCAGTTTTCCTGCGAGCGCGGCATCGAGCCGCTGATAGAGACGCTCCCGGGGCAGCAGCCCCGAGGCGTTGGGTACCGTCAGCTTGCCGAGCGGCTGAACCCGAACCATTTCCCCTCTCCCTTGGAGTCATTTTTCGGGGAGTGTATAGCGCCAGTCAGCCTGGCTCAATGCAGACTGGATTGAGGCTCAGCCCGTCAGCTTTTTCCGGAGCAATTCGTTGACCTGCGCCGGGTTGGCCTTGCCACGGCTGGCCTTCATCACCTGGCCGACCAAGGCATTGAAGGCTTTCTCCTTGCCGGAACGGAATTCCTCGACCGACTTCAGGTTCGCGGCCAGCACTTCGTCGATGATCTTTTCCAGTTCGCCGGAATCGGACATCTGCTTCAAGCCGCGCGCCTCGATGATGGCATCGACTTCGCCGGCGCCTTCCCACAGCCCTTCGAACACTTGCTTGGCAAGCTTGCCGGACAGGGTGCCGTCCTGAATGCGGGCGATCAGCGCGCCGAGCCGGGCTGCGGAGACCGGGCTCGCCGCGATGTCGAGCTCGGCCTTGTTGAGCGCGGCGGCGAGTTCGCCCATCACCCAGTTGGCGGCGAGCTTGCCCTGGCCGCAGGCCTTGGCGGTCGCCTCGAAGTAGTCGGCGAGCGCGCGCGAGCCGGTCAAAACCGACGCGTCGTAGGCCGACACGCCGTAGTCGCGCTGGAAGCGCGCCTGCATCGCGGCAGGCAGTTCGGGCAGCGACGCGCGCACTCGTTCGATCCAGTCTTCGTCGAGCTTCACCGGCAGCAGGTCGGGGTCGGGGAAGTAGCGGTAGTCGTGCGCCTCTTCCTTGCTGCGCATCATGCGCGTCTCGCCGGTGTCGGGGTCGAACAGCACCGTGGCCTGCTCGATGCGGCCGCCGTCTTCCAGCGTCTCGATCTGCCAGCGGACTTCGTAGTCGATCGCCTGCTGCAGAAACTTGAAGGAGTTGAGGTTCTTGATTTCGCGGCGCGTGCCGAATTCAGCCTGTCCGACCGGGCGCACCGAGACGTTGGCGTCGACGCGGAAGCTGCCTTCCTGCATGTTGCCGTCGCAGATGCCGATCCAGGTCACCAGCGTGTGCAGCGCGCGCGCGTAGGCCACCGCCTCGGCACTTGAACGCATCTCCGGCTCGGAGACGATCTCCAAGAGCGGGGTGCCGGCGCGGTTGAGGTCGATCCCGGTCATGCCGTGGAAGTCCTCGTGCAGCGACTTGCCGGCGTCCTCTTCCATGTGCGCGCGGGTGAGGTGGATGGTTCTTTCCGCGTCGCCCACCACGATTTTCAGCGCGCCGCCCTCGACGATGGGCTTCGCCAGCTGGCTGATCTGGTAGCCCTTGGGCAGGTCGGGGTAGAAGTAGTTCTTGCGGTCGAACACGTTGACGCGGTTGAGCGTCGCGCCGATCGCGAGGCCGAACCTGATCGCGCATTCGACCGCGCCCTTGTTAAGCACCGGCAGCACGCCAGGCAGCGCGATGTCGACCGCGCTCGCCTGCGTGTTGGGCGCGGCGCCGAAGGCGGTGCTGCTGCCCGAGAAGATTTTCGAACGGGTGGCGAGCTGGGTGTGGACTTCCAGCCCGATGACGGTCTCCCACTTCATTGCAGGCCCTCCGGACGACGGGCGTGCCAGTCGGTAACGCACTGGTACTGGTGGGCGACGTTGAGCATCTTCGCTTCTGAAAAATAGTTGCCGACGAGCTGCAGGCCGATCGGCAGGCCCTTGCTGTCAAAACCGCAGGGCAGCGACATGCCGGGCAGCCCCGCGAGGTTGGCGGGAATGGTGTAGAGGTCGTTCAGATACATCTCGACCGGGTCGTCGGACTTCTCGCCCAGCTTGAACGCGGTGCCGGGTGCGGTCGGGCCGAGGATGACGTCGCAGGACTTGAAGGCTTCATTGAAATCGTCTGCGATCAGGCGGCGGATTTTCTGCGCCTGCAGGTAGTAGGCGTCGTAATAGCCGTGCGAGAGCACGTAGGCGCCGATCATGATGCGGCGCTTCACTTCGGCGCCGAAACCCTGCGCGCGGGTCTTGCAGTACATGTCGTCGAGGCTGTCGTACTCCGGCGCGCGGTAGCCGTAGCGAACGCCGTCGAAGCGCGACAGGTTGGACGAGGCTTCGGCGGGAGCCAGCACGTAGTAGACCGGGATGGCGAGCTGCGAGTTGGCGAGCGAGATCTCGACCGTGGTGGCGCCGAGCTTCTGCAACTCGGCCACCGCCGCTTCGACTGCCGCCGCGACTTCGTTGTTGAGCCCTTCGGCGAAGAATTCGCGCGGCAGGCCGACACGCAGGCCGGCCAGCGGCTGGTTCAGGTCGCGCGTGTAATCCTCTTTTTCGCGCTCGAGGCTGGTCGAGTCGTTTGGATCGAAGCCGGTCATCACATTCAGGAGCAGCGCGCAGTCCTCGGCCGAAGGCGCCATCGGCCCGGCCTGGTCGAGGCTGGAGGCGAACGCGATCATGCCGTAGCGCGACACCAAGCCGTAGGTCGGCTTCAGGCCCGTGATGCCGCACAGCGCGGCGGGCTGGCGGATCGAGCCGCCGGTGTCGGTGCCGGTGGCGGCGGGCGCCATGCGCGCGGCGACGCATGCTGCCGCGCCGCCCGACGAACCGCCGGGCACGTAGGCGGGGTTCCAGGGGTTCTTCACCGCGCCGAAATGGCTGGTTTCGTTGGATGAGCCCATGGCGAACTCGTCCATGTTGGTCTTGCCCAGGCTGGGCATGCCGGCCGCCTTGAAGCGCTGGATCACATGGGCGTCGTATGGCGCGACGAAGTTGTGCAGCATTTTCGAGCCGCAGGTGGTGAGCCAGCCGTCGGTGCAGAAGATGTCCTTGTGGGCGATCGGCACGCCGGTCAGCGGACCGGCCTTGCCGGCGGCGAGAAGGGCATCGGCGGCAGCGGCCTCGAGCAGGGTTTTTTCGGCATCCACCGTGATGAAGGCATTGATGGATGAGTTCAGCGCGGCGATGCGGTCGAGGTAGGCCTGGGCGAGCTCGCGGCTGGAGGTCTGTTTGCGGGCAAGCTGCGCGGCGAGCGCGGATAGGGACGTGTCGGACATGACTGATTACTCGATGACTTTGGGCACGAGATACAGGCCGTTTTCGACCGCCGGGGCGATGGCCTGGAAGGCGGCGTGGCGGTCGCTTTCGGTCACCGCGTCGTCGCGCAGGCGCTGATAAACCTCCTGCGCATGGGCCATCGGCGCGATGCCGGCCGTGTCCACCGCCTGCATGGTGGCGATGAGGTCGAAAATGCTGTTGAGCTGGGCCTGCGTGGCCTGCGCCTTGGCATCGCTGGTTTCGATGCGCGCAAGGCGGGCGATGCGCTTGACGTCGTCCGGGGTGAGGGACATGGAAGGACCTGGATGGCTACGAGAACGAAGCCCGTTAGGGTATCATAGCCCCCTTGTTTTTTCTGCCCTTTCGCCCGTCTGACGCGGGTGTTGCCACCACCATGTTCAAGTTCTTCACCAAGTACTTTTCCACCGATCTCGCCATCGACCTCGGTACTGCCAACACGCTGATCTACGTACGCGATCGCGGCATCGTGCTGGACGAGCCCTCGGTGGTGTCGATCCGCACTGACGCGGCGGCCGGCGGCAAGCGCACCGTGCAGGCGGTGGGTGCAGAAGCCAAGCTGATGCTGGGGCGCACCCCGGGCAATCTGCAGGCGATCCGGCCGATGAAGGACGGCGTGATCGCCGACTTCACCGTGACCGAGCAGATGCTCAAGTATTTCATCAAGAAGGTGCACGACACCCGCATGTTCCGCCCCAGCCCGCGCATCATCATCTGCGTGCCGTGCGGCTCGACCCAGGTGGAGCGCCGCGCGATCCGCGAATCGGCGATTGGTGCCGGGGCGCGCCAGGTGTATCTGATCGAGGAGCCGATGGCAGCGGCGATCGGTGCCGGCATGCCGGTGGCCGAAGCGACCGGCTCGATGGTGGTCGACATCGGCGGCGGCACCACCGAGGTCGGCGTGATCTCGCTCGGCGGCGTGGTCTACGCCAACTCGGTGCGCGTCGGTGGCGACCGCATGGACGAGGCCATCATCAGCTACATCCGCCGCAACTACGGCATGCTGATCGGCGAGGCGACCGCCGAGCAGATCAAGAAGAAAATGGGCTCGGCCTTCCCCGGTGCCGAAGTGCTGGAAATGGAAGTCAAGGGCCGCAGCCTGGCCGAAGGCGTGCCGCGCAGCTTCAACGTGTCGTCGAACGAAATCCTCGAGGCGCTGACCGAGCCGCTGAATGCCATCGTCAGCGCGGTGAAGATGGCGCTGGAGCAGACGCCGCCCGAGCTCGGCGCCGACATTGCCGAAAAGGGCATGGTGCTGACCGGCGGCGGCGCGCTGCTGCGCGACCTCGACCGCCTGCTGATGGAAGAAACCGGTCTGCCGGTGATTGTCGCCGACGACCCGCTGACCTGCGTGGTGCGTGGTTCCGGGCGTGCCCTGGAAGAAATGGACAAGCTGGCATCGGTCTTCACTAACGAGTGAACGCGGCGGCACTCGGTTCTGTGGGCAGGGGCGGCTGATGGCGACGCCAGGCCAGCTCATGTTCGCCCGCGGGCTGGGGCCGACGGCGCGTCTGCTGATCTGGCTCTTGATCGGCCTGGGTCTTGCCGTGTTCGATAGCCGTTATCACGCGCTCGACGGCCTGCGCAGCGGGTTTTCGCTGTTGTTGCAGCCGGTGCGCGAAATCATGCGCGCGCCCTCCGATGTCGCCGCCGAGCTGGGCGGCTTCTTTACCCGCCACCGTCTCCTGCAGAAAGAGCGCGATACGCTGCTGGCCGAGCGCGCGCGGCTCATGGTCAACGTCAATGCGGCCAGGGAACTGCGCCGCGAAAACGCCGAATTGCGCAGTTTGCTGCAGTTGCAGACCCGTCCCGGCCAGCAGGTGGTGCATGCCGCCCAGCTGTATCGGGGACACGACTGGTTTTCCCAGCGCATCACGCTGGATCAGGGCGGGCGCGCGGGCTTGCGCAGCGGCCTGCCGGTTGTCGATGCCGTCGGGCTGGTGGGACAGGTGGGCCGGGTGTATCCGGCATCGAGTGAAGTGACGCTGATCAGCAGTCCGGAGCAACTGACGCCGGTGCTCATCGAACGCACCGGCCAGCGCGGGCTGGCTGCCGGCAGCGGGCAAAATCTGCTGGAACTACGCTACATGCCGGCCCAGACCGATATCCGGCCGGGTGATCGCCTGCTGACATCGGGAATCGACCGGGTGTATCCGGCCGGCATTCCGGTGGCGCGTGTCACCCGGGTGTCGCGTTCGCAATCCGGCCCCTATCTGCGGGTGGAGTGCATGCCGCTGGCGGGTCTCGACCGGTCCCGCGCCGTGCTGGTGCTGATTGCCGAACCGCAGGTGACCACCCAATGAACACGCCCACCCAGCTGTTCGGCAGCTGGCGCCACATCCTCGGCAGCCTGACGCTGGCCGTGCTGCTGGAACAACTTCCATGGACGGGCTGGGCCCAGGCTCTGCGGCCGGACTTCGTGTTGGTCGGCGTGCTCTTCTGGACTCTGCACCAGCCCGCGCGCATTGGCTTCGCCACAGCGTTCTTCCTCGGGCTGCTGGCCGATTTTCAGGATGGTGCAGTGTTCGGTCAGCATGCCATCGCTTATGTGATCGGGGTGTATCTGGTGCTGTTCCTGCGTTTGCGCCTGCTGCAGTTCGACCCGTTTCGCCAGGCGGCGCAACTGTTTCCCATCCTGTTGGCGGTGCAACTGGTGGTGTTGCTGGTCGGCTGGCTGGCGGTCAATCCGCCGGCGGGGCTGGCCATGCTGCTCCCGGTGCTGGGCAGCACGGTGCTGTGGTATCTGGTGGCGGGCTTTTTGCGGCTGTTGCATGGCAAAGGCCTGCAGGATCGGGCCTGATCCGGGATGAAATTCGCCACCCCGCTGAAGAATCTTGACCGCGAGCTGGCCCGCTTTCACGGCCGGCTGAAGGTGGGCGCGGTCTTCGTCGCATTGCTGGCGACCGTGCTGCTGGCGCGCGCGTTCTATCTGCAGATCATGCAGCATGAACTCTACATCCAGCGTGCAGAGAGCAACCGCATTTCGCTGGTGCCCACCGCGCCCAACCGCGGGCTGATCCTGGACCGCAACGGTCGCATTCTGGCGGAGAACTACTCGGCCTATACGCTGGAACTGACCCGCGCGCAGACCGACGATCTGGAGGCCACGCTGGCCGAGGTGGGCAAGCTGATCGAGATCACCCCCGGGCAGCTGCGGCGTTTTCGCCGCCTGCTCGCCGAATCGCACGAATTCGAGACCGTTCCGCTGAAGAGCAAGTTGACCGACGAGGAAGTGGCGATCCTGGCCGCCAACCGCTATCGCCTGCCGGGAGTGGATGTGAAGGCGCGGCTGTTCCGCAATTACCAGGCTGGCCCCGGCATGGCCCACGTGTTGGGCTTCATCGGCCGCATCAACGACCGCGATCTGAAACAACTGCGCGAGAGCAGGCGCGAGCAGAATTACCGGGGCAGCGTCCATATCGGCAAGACCGGGCTGGAACAGAGCTACGAGGCCCTGCTGCACGGCCACACCGGCTTCGACCAGATGGAGACCGACGCCAGCGGCCGTGCAGTGCGCATGCTGTCGCGCATCCCGCCGGTGCCGGGCAAGGATTTGCGCCTGCATCTCGACGTGGAACTGCAGGCGGTCGCGGAACACGCGTTCGGCGATTATCTGGGCGGACTGGTGGCGCTCGACCCCAACACCGGCGGGGTGCTGGCGCTGGTGAGCAAGCCGGGTTTCGATCCCAACCTGTTCGTCGACGGCATCGATCCGGAAACCTGGAAATCGCTCAATGAATCGCCCGAGCGGCCGATGGTCAACCGCGTGCTGCGCGGCATCTACCCGCCCGGCTCGACCATCAAGCCGCTGATGGCGCTGGCCGGGCTGGAGCTGGGCGTGCGCAAACCTTCGGACAGCATCGTCGATCCCGGCTATTTCAGCCTGCCCAACAGCCGCCACCAGTTCCGCGACTGGAAACGCGGCGGTCACGGCGTGGTCGACGTGCGGCGATCCATTTCGCAGTCCTGCGACGTCTACTATTACAGACTGGCCGTGGACATGGGGATCGACCGCATGCACGACTACCTGGCGCAGTTCGGCCTGGGGGAAAAAACCGGCATCGATCTGGACGGCGAATCCTCAGGTCTGCTCCCCTCGCGCGACTGGAAGCAGCGCCGCTGGAACAAGCCCTGGTATCCCGGCGAGACGGTGATTGCGGGAATCGGCCAGGGCTATCACCTGACCACCCCGCTGCAACTGGCTGTGGCAACCGCGATGCTTGCCAACGGCGGCAAGCGGATCGAGCCGCGTCTGGTTCAGGCGGTGCGCGACCCGCTTGCCCATGCCTGGCAGCCACTTCCGGGCAGGGCGCGCAAACCGGTGGCGATCAACCCGGCGCATCTGGCCGTGGTGCGCGAAGGCATGATGGACGTGATGCGTCCGGGCGGTACCGCCGCTGCCTCGGCGGCAGGGGCTCCCTACACCATCGCCGGTAAGACCGGCACCGCGCAGGTGGTCGGCATCAAGCAGGGGGCGCGCTACGATGCCAGCCGGCTTGCCCGCCAGCACCGCGACCATGCACTGTTCATCGCGTATGCGCCGACCGAGAACCCCACCATCGCGGTGGCGGTGATGGTGGAAAACGGCGGCTCGGGCAGCGGCACCGCCGCACCGATCGCACGCGCCGTGTTCGATTATTACCTGACCGGGAAACGTCCCGGCGACATGAAACTGGAGGCTAACGATGCCGCGGACTAGTCACTGGATCGTGCGCAGACTGAGCCATCTCGACGGCATTCTGCTGGTGCTGGTGATGGTGTTGCTGGGTATCAGCCTCGCGGTAGTGGCGAGCGCGTCGGGGCAGAGCCCGGCACGCATCACCGGACACCTGATCAACATCGGGCTCGCGCTGGGGGTGATGGTGGTGATGGCCAATGTGCCGCCGCACATGCTGTCCAAGGTGGGGCCGCCGCTGTATGTGGCGGGGGTCGTGCTGCTGATCGGGGTGGCGCTGTTCGGCGAGATCCGCAACGGCTCACGACGCTGGCTGAACCTCGGCTTCATGGCGTTCCAGCCGTCGGAACTGCTGAAGCTGGCGCTGCCGCTGATGCTGGCCTGGTATTTCCAGCGCAACGAGGGCCTGCTGCGTGCCAAGCATTTTCTCGCCGGCGGCGCGCTGCTGCTGATGCCCTTCCTGCTGATCCTGCGCCAGCCCGACCTCGGCACCGCGCTGATGATCGGCGCCTCCGGCTTCTACCTGCTGTTCTTCGCCGGCCTGCCGTGGAAGGTGATCCTGGGCGGCGCCGCGCTCGGGGGGGCCAGCCTGCCGGTGATGTGGGGCCTGATGCACGACTACCAGCAGCGCCGCGTGCTGACCCTGCTCGATCCCTCCTCCGACCCGCTGGGTGCCGGCTACCACATCATCCAGTCCACCATCGCGATCGGCTCGGGCGGCCTGTTCGGCAAGGGCTGGACCCAGGGCACGCAAAACCAGCTCGACTTCATTCCGGAACGGACGACCGATTTCGTGTTCGCGGTGTTCGGCGAGGAATTCGGCTACGTCGGCGTGATCCTGTTGGTGGGGCTGTACCTGGCCATTGTCGCGCGCGGCCTGGTCATCGCCGCGCGCGCGCCGACCTTGTTCGGTCGGCTGATGGCGGCCACGCTGAGCCTCAACCTGTTCACCTATGTGTTCGTCAACATGGGCATGGTGTCGGGCATCCTGCCGGTGGTCGGGGTGCCGCTGCCCCTGATGAGCTATGGTGGAACGGCGCTCATCACGCTGCTGCTGGGCATGGGCATCCTGATGAGCGTGGCGACGCACCGCCAGCTCAACAAATCATGAGGCGATAAAATGCCATGATGAAATCGAAATCGATCCTGGCCCCGATGGCCCTCGTTCTTGCGCTTGCCGGGTGCAGCAGCACACCGCCGGCAAAACAGGCTTCCACCCCTACCGCGCCCCAGGGCGGCGGCTATTATCTTGACGACGGCCCCGAGGCCACCCCACCGGCGAACCTGGACGCGGTTCCCGATGCCGTGCCACGCGTGGAGCCCCTGCACCGTTTTGCCAATCGCACCTATGTCGCGCTGGGCAACACCTACACGCCGCAGACCACGCGCCGCACGCACAGCGAGGAGGGCTTGGCGTCGTGGTATGGCCGCCGCTTCCACGGCAAGAAAACCGCGTCGGGCGAGCCCTACGACATGTATGCGATGACTGCCGCGCATCCCACCCTGCCGATTCCAAGTTATGCGCGGGTCACCGTGCTCGACAGCGGGAAATCCGTGGTGGTGCGCATCAACGACCGCGGTCCGTTTCACAGCAAGCGTGTTATCGACCTGTCGTACACCGCCGCCCACAAGTTGGGCTATCTGAAGCGTGGCAGTACGCGGGTGCGGGTGGAAAGTCTCGACCCTGCCGCCTACGATACGCAGGGCGAAACGCTGATGGAGGGCGTCTACCTGCAGGTGGGCGCCTTTTCGAGCGCCGACAATGCGCGTCAACTGATGGACCGACTGACGCGCGAACTCGAACTTGATGCCAGCCGCACGCGCCTGGTGATGAACGGCTCGCTGCATCGCGTGCAACTCGGACCCTACCCCAGCGATGATGCTGCGCATTCTGACCGTGCGCGGGTGCGGGAACGTCTCGACCTGAATGCAGTCTTGGTCAGACGCGATTGATTAAAAGGTTAGGCATGAAGATTTTCTGGCTGGGGCTGGCGCTCCTGTTTTCCGCATCGGCGTGGGCAGCGCCGGCAGGCATCACGGCGCGCGCCTGGGTGGTGATCGACCAGGCGAGTGGACGCGAGCTGGCCGCGCATCAAGCTGACTTGCCGCTGGCACCGGCCTCGCTGACGCAGCTGATGACAGCCTACGTGCTGCTGGGCGACGTCCGGAAGAACAAATTGAGCCTGGGTGAAGTCCTGACCGTGCCGGAAGCCGCCACCCAGGTCGACGGTGCGCGCGTCTTCCTCAAGGCGGGGGAGAAAGTGAGCGTCGACACCCTGCTGCAGGCGATGCTGGTGCACTCGGCCGGCGACGCCACACTCACGCTGGTCACGGCGACCGACGGCAGCGAAGCGGCGTTTGTCGAGCGCATGAACCGCGAAGCCAAGCGGCTCGGCATGACCAAGACCCGTTTCATGAATGCCACCGGACTGACCGAGCCGGGTCATGTGTCCAGTGCACGCGATCTGGCTTTGCTGGCACGTTCACTGGCGCGGGATTTTCCCGACCGGCAGGCGTTTTTCATACAGAAGGAACTGGCGTTCAAGGGCATCACGTATTACAACGCCAACCGCCTGCTGTGGCGCGACAGCACGGTGACCGGGCTCAAGGTCGGGCGCACCGTCGAGGCCGGTTTCAGCATGGCGGCGTCGGCCCAGCGTGGCGATCAGCGGCGCATCGCAGTGGTGCTGGGCGGGCGCTCCGACGCGCAGCGCACCCAGGACGCCCTGCGCTTGCTGAATTACGGCTTTGAAAATTTCGACAGCGTCCGGCTTTATCGTGCACAGCAGCCGGTCAAGGTCGCCAACCTCTATCGAGGCGCGCGTGCGTCGGTGAGCATGGGGTTTGCACAGGATTTTCATGTGCTGGTGCCGCGCGGCAGTGCGTCGCGGCTCAAGGCAGAAGTCATCACCCAGCAGCCCATCGTGGCACCTGTTCGCAAGGGACAGCGCATGGGAACGCTGCGGCTGATTCTCGACGGCAAGCCGATCGGCGACTACGCCCTGGTTGCGCTGCACGACGTCGCCGTAGCCGGCGTCTTTGGTCGCGGCTGGGACTCGATCCGGCTGTTCTTCGGCCAATGAACGCTTACCTCAACGGCCAGTTTCTGCCGCTCGACGAAGCAAAAATTTCGGTGCTTGACCGTGGCTTCGTCTTCGGCGACGGCGTGTATGAAGTGGTGCCGGTGTACTCGAACAAGCCCTTCCGGCTCGACGCGCACCTGCGCCGACTGCAGGGCAGCCTCGACAGTATCCGCCTCGCCAATCCTCACGAGTTGGCCGAGTGGCGCGAATTGATCCTCCAGCTGATTGCACAGCAGGATTTTTCCGACCAGTCGCTTTATATCCAGGTGACGCGCGGCACGCCTGTTGAGGGACAGCCGCCGCGCGACCATGCCTTCCCCAAGGGCGTGCCGCCCACCGTCTTCATGTTCGCGCAGCCGCTGGTGACCGCCCCCCCCGAACACAAGGCCGCCGGCGTGTGCGCCGTCACCGCCGTCGACAACCGCTGGCTGCGTTGCAACATCAAGGCCATCTCGCTGCTGGCCAACATCCTGCTGCGACAGCAGGCGATCGACGTCGACTGTGCCGAAACCGTGATGCTGCGCGACGGTTTCCTGACCGAGGGCGCGGCGAGCAACATCTTCGTGGTGAAGGACGGCGTGCTGCGGGCACCGCCGCCGTCCAACCTGATGCTCACCGGCATCACCTACGACGTGGTGCTGGAACTGGCCGCGGCGCACGATATTCCGCACGAGGTGCGGGCGATTCCCGAAGCCGAAGTGCGCGCTGCCGACGAACTGTGGATGACCTCGTCCACCAAGGAAATCATGGCGATCGTGAAGCTCGACGGCGCCCCCGTCGGTGCTGGCGTTCCGGGGCCGCTGGCGCAGCGGATGGATGCGCTGTATCAAACCTTCAAGCAACAGGTGATGCGCGCATGAGCGAAGATACCCTGCTTACCTTCCCCACCGATTTCCCGATCAAGATCATGGGCGAGCGGCGCGACGATTTTGCGCAAACCATGGTCGAGCTGGTGCAGCGCCATGCACCCGATTTCAAGGCCGAAACGGTCGAGATGCGCGTATCCAGCAGCGGCAACTACCTCTCGGTGACCTGCGTGGTGCGCGCCACTTCCAAGGCTCAACTCGATGCGCTGTACCGCGAGATCACCGCGCATCCGTGGGTGAAGATGGCGCTGTGAGTGTAGAAGAGACGTTGGTCCGGCATCTGGGGCGGGTCGAGTATGCGCCGACCTGGCGGGCAATGCAGGACTTCACCGCGCGACGTGAACCCGACACACCGGACGAGTTGTGGCTGCTGGAACACCCGCCGGTCTACACCCAGGGGCAGGCCGGCCGCGCCGAGCACCTGATCACCGCCACCGTCATTCCCGTCGTGCCGATCGACCGCGGCGGCCAGATCACCTATCACGGGCCGGGTCAGGTCGTGGCCTATGTGCTGGTCGACCTGCGCCGGCGCGGCTACGGCATCCGCGAGCTGGTGACGCGCATGGAGCAGGCGGTGATCGACCTGCTGGCTGCCCACGGCGTGGTCGCCACGCGGCTGGCCGGTGCGCCCGGCGTGTACGTCGACGGCGCCAAGATCGCTGCGCTTGGCCTGCGCGTCAAGCACGGCTGCACCTATCATGGCCTGGCCTTCAACGTCGACATGGACCTGACGCCGTTTGCCGCCATCAACCCCTGCGGCTACGCCGGCATGCGGGTCACCCAATGCCGTGATCTCGGCGCAAAGCTGAGCCTGCCGCAGGCGGAGCAGGCGCTCACTCAGCGCTTGCTGGCTGCGATCTATTCTTGACTGGGTTAGTCTGGCATTAGTATTCTCGCAACTTCTAATGGAGTTATTCATGAACCTCGACACCCTGCCGACCGACCCCAAACTCTTGATGCGCTCGATCATCCAGCGCATCGCCACCGGGCCGGACCTGTCCAAGGACATCAGCCGCGTCGAGGCACATCTGGGCACCAAGGCCATCATCGACAACGTCATCGACCCGGTGCAGGTGGGCATTTACTTCATCGCCCTGCGCATGAAGCGGGAGACCATGGACGAGAACCGCGGCGTGCTCGATGCGGTGCTGGAAACCACCCGGCGCGTCACCGCCGAGGTCGACGAGGTGGTCGACATCGGCGATCCCTACGACGGCTACAACCGCTGCCTGCCGGCCGCACCTTTCCTCGGCCCGCTGCTGGCCGAGTTCGGCGTGCATGGGGTCAGCCACGGCCTCGACAAGGTCGGACCCAAATACGGCGTGACCGCGCGCCACGTGCTGGAAGCCGCCGGCGTGCCAGTGAATCTGACGCCGACGGAAGCTGCTGCGCGGCTGGCCGATCCGGCAATCGGCTGGACCTACGTCGACCAGGCGCAGTCCAACCCCGGCATGCACAACCTCATCCCGCTGCGTGCGCAGATGATCAAGCGCCAGGTGCTGACCACGGTCGAAGTCCTGTCCAAGCCGATTCAGGGCCGCAAGAAAACCCATTTCATCACCGGCTACGTGCACAAGCCCTATCCACCGGTGTACGCCGACCTTGCACGCGAAGCCGGATTCGACACCGCCTGCATCGTGCGCGGCGTCGAGGGCGGGGTGATTCCCTCCCTGCGCCAGACCGGCAAGTACTTCCACTACCACGACCGCGGCGCGGAAGTCGAAGCAGCGATCGATCCGCTCGCCTTGGGCATCAGCCAGCCGGTGCGCGCGGTGCCGCTGCCCGGCGCGGTCGCCACCGAAGCGGGCGAAGACGAGATCGTCGCCGCCATCGACATCAAGGCGACCGCACGCGCCGCCGCCGAAGCCGGCATCCTGGCGCTCAAGGGCGACCGCGGCGCCACCTACGATTCGCTGGTGCTGGCGGGTTCCGTCATCCTGCACCACGTCGGCAAGGCCGCCAGCGTGGCCGATGCGGCGGCACAAATCCGCGCCGTGCTGGATTCCGGCAGGGCCGTTGCACGGGTCAAATGATGAGCGAATACGTTGCCATCGCCGCCGCCGACGAACTCAAGCCGGCGCAGATGAAGCGCGTCGTCGTCGATGGCAAGCGGCTGCTGCTGTGCAATTCCAACGGCACGCATTACGTGGTCGACGAAATGTGCAGCCACGAGGACTACTCGCTGTATCTGGGCTGCATCAAGGACGGCAAGATCAAGTGCTCGCTGCACGGCAGCTACTTCGACCTCACCACCGGCCAGCCGACCTGTGACCCCGCCGACGAGCCGATCAAAACCTACCCGGTGAAAGTCGAAGCCGGCCAGGTCTGGGTCAAGGCCTGATCATTCCCTGAGCAATCCCCGGATCGCCTGGACGAGCTCCGGGTGATCGAACTCGCGCCCGCCGATGGCGCTGCCGACAATGCGCCCCTGCTTGTCGACCAGGAAGGTGGTCGGCAGCCCCGCCACTTTCCATGCCTGCATGACGTGGCTGCGGGTGTCGAGCAGGATGGGGAAGGTGGGCGGGGTGTCGAACTGGGCGTTGAAGGCGCTGATGGTGTCGGCATTCTCGCCCACGTCCACCGCCAGCACGCTGAAGGCCTCGCCCTGGAGCGCCTGCGACAGGCGTTCCATCGACGGCATTTCGCGGCGACACGGCGGACACCAGGTTGCCCAGAAGTTGATCAGCACCACACGGCCCTTGAGCTGGGCAAGATCGTGGGCGGTACCGTCGAGGTCTTTCAGTTTGAGCGCCGGTGCAGGTTTGGGCGCCTGCTTCGTGAGACTGTGTGACAGGGGCGGAAGATCGGCTGCATGAACCGCGGATGACACGCCGAACACGCAACACGCGGCCAGCGCAGCGCCTGATACGAGTTCACGAATCTTCATCTGCGCACCTCACCTGTTCGAGTTTCCCGGTATGGATCCTGCCGCCGGCGTTCATGCCCTTCAGGGTACGCCAGACGAAGTGCAGGTCGAACTGGCCACCGCGCGGCACGCTGTAGCTCGTCATGCCCTGGTTCCAGTCGCCCGGCGCATACGTCTGGGTGGCGGGGATTTGCGCCCAGTTGAACGCGATGCGGGCAGTCTCGCTCACACCAAGGCGCTTCCACAGGTGCTCCCATTCGGTCTTGCTGCGGATGGCGCGCGGCGGCTGGCCGGCCACTTCGTAGCGCCAGTCGGCCAGCCGGTGCTGGATCGCCGTGTCGCTGATATTGCGCACCACCGTCATGAAGACGCATTCGCCGGTGTAGCGTTCCGCCGCCTCGGGCGAAAAGCCGCGTGCCAGATAGAAGGCACGTGCCTGGTCCGGACTGATCTGGGTCAGCCGCACCTGGATGCCGGCGGTTTCGGTTTGCCAGGTGACGAGTCCGGTCTCCGCATCCGTGCTGGAATCGGTGCCGGCATGGGCCGCGGCACTCCACACTACTGTCAGCAGGGTCAGGGTCAGACGTCGCATAGGATAAAATTCGCATTCAACGTTGTTCCGAGCAGATTATGGCAGACCCCATCCAGCACAAAGGCGCCGCGAAAACCGCACGCATCCCGATCAAGATCGTACCGCAGCCGCGCATGCGCCTGCCGTCGTGGATCCGGGCCAAATCCCCCAACGTGCCGAACGTGGCGCGCTTGAAGGGCATCCTGCGCGAAGCCAGGCTGCACACCGTGTGCGAGGAGGCCTCGTGCCCCAACCTGGGTGAATGCTTTGGTCACGGCACCGCAACCTTCATGATCCTGGGCGACCTGTGCACGCGGCGCTGCCCGTTCTGCGACGTCGGCCACGGCACGCCGCTGCCGCCGGACCCCGACGAGCCACGCCACCTGGCCGAGACGATCGCGCTGATGGCGCTGAAATACGTGGTGATCACCAGCGTCGACCGCGACGATCTGCGCGACGGCGGCGCCGAGCATTTTGCGAAGTGCATCGCGGCGGTGCGCGAAGCCTCGCCTGCCACCCGCATCGAAATCCTCACTCCGGATTTTCGCGGCAGGCTGGAGAAAGCGCTGGACATGCTCGACACCGCGCCGCCCGACGTGATGAACCACAACCTGGAAACCGTGCCGCGCCTGTACAAGGCGGCGCGCCCCGGCGCCGATTACGCGCACTCGCTGAAATTGCTGAGGGATTTCAAGACGCGTCATCCGGGCATCCCGACCAAGTCGGGCCTGATGCTGGGGCTGGGGGAAACCGACGAGGAAATCCTCGAGGTGATGCGCGACCTGCGCGCGCATGACGTCGACATGCTGACACTGGGCCAGTATCTGCAACCGTCGCAGCACCATCTGCCGGTGCTGCGCTTCGTCACCCCCGAACGCTTCGCCCAGTTCGAGCAGGAAGCGCTGGCGATGGGTTTCAAGCACGCCGCCTGCGGGCCGATGGTCCGGTCGAGCTATCACGCCGACCAGCAGGCGGCGGGCGTAGGCGAAGACTAGGCGCCGCTCACCGGGGCGGCCGTGCGACGGCCTGCCCAAACCAGTCCCATCAATCCCAGCAGAATTAATCCCAAGGTCGAAGGCTCGGGCACCGCAGCGATGGTGCTGGGACCGCCACTTTGCAGCGGTGCCGTGTCGTCCAGCGTGTCAGGCGGCACGCCTTCGGAAATGACCTGGGGCTTCGCATCCGTCGCGGGCGGGACGTCGTCCGTCAGTGTCGGCGGTTGGCCCGCCGACGGGAGTGCAGGATTCCCCGGTATGGGCGCTGTGCCCGGGGTGCCGGCCTGGCTTGGCGGAGCCGGGCCATCCTGGGCGGCGGGCAGCTGCGGATTGCCTGCCGTGGCCGGAGGCTGCTTGGCCGGTGCGGGCGAAGCAGGAATGGCAATGCCAGGGGGCGTGCCGGGTGTGGGCTTGGCCGCTGGCTCCGACCCGGCCGGGCGCGGATATGCGATGCCCGGCACCCGTCCGGGGCTGCCGCTGCCATGCGTGGCGGACGGCACACCGAACAAGTCGGACGGCATGTGGCTCGGGCCGTCTGCGCCTTGATTGCCGGGTATTCCGTCGCCGGCATCCGCGAGCATGATGGGAAGGGTTGCGCCATCCAAGTCGATATGCGTGATTTCACCGCTTGCATGGGGGCGGGGGGCCGAGGTGGCGGCAACGCTCGGCGGAGGATTGCCGTGCGTGACTGGCAATACAGTGTTGGGCGCGGGCGTGTGGTCAAGCTGGGTGGCTATGCCGCCAATCACCATTGCCGCCACAACGGAACTGGCAATGATTTTTCCCGCCGGGCTGAGCAGCGAGGCGATACCCACGGCGAGCAGGCCTAACCGGCGTGTGCGCTTGTGGTATGTGCGGTGTCTGGTTTTCATGATGGGCGCTGGAAGCGGGTAGACTCGACACGGTCTTGCCTGCAATTCGCGTTCCAGCTGTATGGGCTGCGGCAATCTGTGCAAGCATGTGCATGCACAGGCCTGTCAGGTTGCAGGGTGACCGGCCGGGCGTCCGGAACTCGACGCTCTGGGCGAGCGATCAACTGTAACCGGGCTTATTTCAGCAGCCGTTTGCGCGTCAGTGCCAGCGCGATGATGTAGCCCAGACTGCCGTAAATCAGCAGCGCGATCACATGCAGCGCGATGTTGTCGGGCACGTTGCCGACGACCAGCGGCCGCGCGAGGTTAATGGCGTGGGTGAGCGGTAGCCAGGCCGAGATACTCTGCACCGCAGCCGGCAACTGCGACACCGGAAAGAACACGCCGCACAGCAGCACCATCGGCGTGATCACCAGGGTGAAGTAGTAGAGGAAAAAGTCGTAGCTCGGCGACACCGCGTTCATCACCAGCCCCAAACCGCCGAAACAGAAGCCGACCAGCGCCACCACCGGGATGATCCACAGCGTCATCCAGAAGTTGCCGTACAGGCCCAGCCCCCAGATCACCGCCAGGATCGCCAGCCCGGACAGCAGGCTCTTCGCCACCGCCCAGCTCAGTTCGCCCAGCATCACGTCGTCGAGCGTGAGCGGCGCATTCATGATGGCGTCCCAGGTGCGCTGCACGTGCATGCGCGAGAAGCTCGAGTACAGCACCTCGAAGGTGGCGGCGTTCATCGTGCTGTAGGCCACCGTTCCGGCGGCGAGAAAGGTGAGGTAGGGCATGCCGGCGACGTCGGGCAGCAGGCTGCCGAGACCGTAGCCAAGGCCCAGCATGTACAGCATCGGGTCGGCCAGGTTGCCGAGAATGGACGGAATGGCGAGCTTCTTCCACACGAGGTAGTTGCGCTGCCACACCGGGATGAAGCGCCAGGACAGACGGGGCAGGCGCAGATGCTTAATCACGCAAGTCCCTCCCGGTCAGCTTGAGGAACACGTCTTCCAGGTTCGACGGCCGGTGCACGTAGCGCAGCGCGGTCGTGTGACTCAGCGCATCGATGACGCGGTCGGCGTCGTGGGTGTAGCAGAAGAGCGTCTCGCCGACGGTCTCGGAGCGCTGGCAGACCTGCCCCGCATGCTCGCGCGTCCAGGCGTCCAGCCCTTCGCCATACACCTCGACCACCGCCGGTTCGATGTGCGACTCGATCAGTGCGCGCGGCGCGCCTTCGGCGACGATGGCGCCATGGTCAAGAATGGCGAGGCGGTCGGTGAGGCGCTCGGCCTCGTCCATGAAGTGGGTGGTGAGCACGATGGTCTTGCCGGCGTTGATCAGCCGCCGCAGCCCTTGCCAGATCAGGTGGCGCGCCTGCGGGTCGAGGCCGGTGGTGGGCTCGTCCAGAAACAGGATCTCCGGGTCGTGCACCAGCGCGCGTGCCAGCGTGAGGCGTCGTTTCATGCCGCCGGACAGCTGGGCGATCTGCGCGTCGGCCTTGCCGGCGAGCCCGGCGAATTCCAGCAGTTCCGGCACGCGCGCGGCGATGGCGGCCTTGTCCATGCCGAAATAGCGGCCGTAGGCGAACAGGTTTTCGCGCACCGAAAAATCCGGGTCGAGGTTGTCCATCTGAGGCACCACCCCGACCTTCATGCGGGCCTCGCGGGCGTGTTGCGGTACCGCGATGCCGGCCAGTTCGATCGTGCCGGCATCGGGTTCGATCAGTCCCAGCAGCAATCTGAGCGTGGTGGTCTTGCCCGCACCGTTGGGGCCCAGAAGGCCGAAGCACTCGCCGCGCCGCACGTGCAGATCAAGGCCGCGCACCACCTCGGTGTTGCCGTATTTTTTTGTCAGGCCGCGCACGTTCAGCACGGGCAGGCCTCCAGAAATGCCTGTTTCAGTTCCTTCAGCTTGCCGTGGAAGAAATGGCCCGCCTCGGGGATTTCTTTGACCGTCAGCTGCTGCTGCTCGGCCCACAGCCGGATCGCGGCAGGCGGGATGAGCTCGTCGGCATCACCATAGATCACCACGGTGTCCTCGGGAACCGGATCGAATTCGTACATGGTCACCGCCGGCGCGACCAGGATCAGGCGCTTGGCGTGCAGTTCCTGGCGCAGGCGGTGCTGCACGAAGGCGCCGAAGGAAAAGCCGGCCAGCGCCCACGGCAGACCGGGGTAGCTCGCCTCGACGAAGCGGGCGACCGCCAGCAGATCGTCCGTTTCGCCCATCCCGGCGTCGAATTCGCCGTCGCTCATGCCGACGCCGCGGAAATTGGGTCGCACGCTGACCCAGCCGGCCTCGTTGGCCGCCTTGGCCAGCGTCGTCACCACCTTGTTGTCGAGGCTGCCGCCGTGCAGCGGATGCGGGTGTGCCACCAGCAAGAGGCCGCGGCGATCGGTCTCGGGATCGTCGATCACGGTTTCCAGCTTGCCTGCCGGAACCGGGATGCGCAGCTTGTAGCGTTTCATCCTGGCCGCTTCGATCGGCCGCTTCACTTCAGCTGCAGGCGCTCGACGATACGCCCCTGCTTCAGATGGACCTCGAAAATCTCGTCGATGTCAGCCTCGTCCACGTAGGTGTACCAGACGCCTTCCGGGTAGACGACCACCACGGGACCCTCGTCGCAACGGTCGAGGCAGCCGGCGCTGTTGATGCGGGATTTGCCTTCGCCGTTCAGGTTGGCATGCTTGACCTTCTTCTTCAGATAGTCGCGCATGGTCTGGCCGCCGGCGGCGCCGCAGCATTTGGCGCCGTCTTCGCGCTGGTTGGTGCAGAAAAAGACGTGGTGCTTGTAATACGGGTCAGTCATTCGAAAAATCCGAGTATTTGAGAGCGTTGCCGTGAGCCTTGTCCACCGGGTATTTTCGCGCATTGATCGCGAGTTTGTCGGCGGCGGCGTCGAGCAGGTCGATGCCCAGCAGGTCGGCAAGCCTAGTCAGGTAGATCAGCACGTCGGCAATTTCCTGGCGCACGGCTTCATGCTGCGCGGCACTCAGGTTCTGGCTTTGCTCCGGAGTAAGCCACTGGAAAGGTTCCAGCAGTTCCGCCGCCTCCACGCTCAAGGCCATGACCAGGTTCTTGGGAGTGTGGTAGCGTTCCCATGCGCGCGCCTGCGCGAATTCGCGAATGCGTAGACGCAGGGTGTCAAGGTTGTCGATTTCATGATGACTCATGGGTGGCATGATACCGCGGCAAGCGACAGGCTTACGACACCCGTGTCGGGTTACCGACGTCCCAGGCGGCGTTCGGCGTGCGCAGGCCATGGTTGAACAAGGCCGTCCGGGAGTTTAAGGTTTGGCCTGAGGCTTGCTTGTAGTCGTTGATGGCAAGATTGTTTTTTAATTCGCTCTGGCATAATGCTGGCGAATTAACTGAATATAAAGGGAGGGTGGACATGTTTACGATGAAGAAGCATATCGTGCGTGCTGGCGTGGTGCTGGCCGTTGCTGCCATGGCAGGCTGTTCAATCACGCCGAGCTATCCGCCCGCCCCCGAGCGCACCGGGCAGTTCGACTGGAATTATCTGATCGGCCCGGGCGACTCGGTCCAGGTCTTCGTCTGGCGCAATCCCGAGGTGTCGGGCAGCTTCCCGATCCGCCCCGACGGCAAGATGACCATGAACCTGATCGAGGATATGCAGGCGTCCGGTAAGACGCCCACCCAGTTGGCGCGCGACATCGAAAAGGCGCTGGCCAAATATATCCAGGAACCGATCGTCACCGTGATCATGGGCGGCGGCATCGGTCCGTTCGACCAGCAGATCCGCGTGATCGGCGAGGCGGCCAAACCGCAGGCGCTGAGCTTCCGCGAGAAAATGAGCCTGATCGACCTGATGATCGCGGTCGGCGGCATCACCGATTTTGCCGCGGGCAACAAGGCCTACATCCTGCGCACCGTGGACGGCAAGCAGGAACGCCTCGGCGTGCGCCTGGAGGACCTGTTGAAAGCCGGCGACGTTTCGGCCAACGTCGACATGAAGCCAGGCGACGTGCTGGTGGTGCCTGAAAGCCTGTTCTAACTGTGTATGCGCCGCTTTTGCGGCGCTTGTGCCCAAGCCGCAGGCTGTCGGGTGCTTTTTGATGGAACGACCGCATGGATCAAGTACTTCAACAAATTCTGGGTTATGCCAAAGCCACCTGGCGCCGCCGCTGGTGGGGTGTGGTGGTGGCCTGGCTGGTATGTATCGTCGGCTGGACCTGGGTGATGACGATTCCCGACCGCTATGAAGCGTCGGCCCGGGTCTATGTGGACACCCAGAGTTTGCTCGGGCCGTTGCTGTCCGGGCTGGCGGTTCAGCCCAATGTGCAGCAGCAGATCAATCTGATGACGCGGCAGCTGGTCAGCCGCCCGACGCTGGAAAAAGTCGCACGCATGACCGACCTGGACGTGAAGGCCAAAACCCCCGAGCAGACCGAGGCGATGCTGAATGGCCTGGCGAGCAAGATTGCCATCGCCGATGCTGGCCGCGAGAACCTCTACACCATCAGCTATCAGGATCCGAACGCCGATCTTGCCAAGAAAGTCGTGCAGTCCTTGCTCACCATTTTCGTGGAGACCAGCCTGGGCAAGACCCGTCAGGATATTTCCAGTTCGGCGCGCTTCATCGAGGAGCAGTTGCAGCAATACCAGCAGAAGCTGACGGATGCGGAAAACGCGCTGACCGAATTCAAGCGCAAGCACATTGGCATGATGCCGGGGCAGGGGGGCGATTATT
>JAJYXG010000001.1:0-5892 GCA_021791095.1 Pseudomonadota bacterium | reverse complement strand
GCTCGTCATCGTCATCGCCATCGCCGCCGTGAACGGTGCGATCGGCAACCATCTCTGGTTTGGGATGATCCACATCGGTCCATGGCAACTCCACCCGCTGGTGTTGATGTTCGCGGTTTCAGGCTCGTTGATGATCAGCCGCACACTCCACATTCCGAAACTCTGAGACCGACGATGATCGCCAGGGCTTGTTGCGAAGGCACGTTGAAATCAACGTCGAGACCTTCAAGGGCGTGGTTCAGCCGAGCGGCCTCGTCAATTCCCGGGCCGACATCGGCAAGGCTGACAGCCTTGCGCGCAGCGTCTAATGGCGTGACTGCCGTCAAGAACGACATGCGTCTGAAGTCAGCGCTAGCTGATCGCAAGCCGGGCGCGCCATTTGCAATGGGTTCAGGAATGTCTAGATTTAAAGAGTGACTGATGCTGTCATTCGCATGCGCAACGCTTTGTATCGAGAGGAAACATATCCATGAGCACTAAAAATCTATCGGCCGAAACCGACCCGCCTGACGTGACAAAGGAGCAACTGATTCACGATTTCAAGGCCGTGGTTGCCGATGCGGAAGCCCTGCTGAAAGCCACGGCCGGCCAAGGCGGCGATGCGGTGGCCGCGATGCGCAGCAAGGTGGAAGCGTCTCTCGCGACGGCAAAGGCAAAAATGACCGACGCCGAAGTCGCCCTGGTCGCCAGGGCCAAGGTCGCTGCCAAGGCGACCGATGAGTATGTCCATGTCCATCCGTGGCAGGCCATAGGCATCGCTGCAAGCGTCGGGATGGTGCTCGGCCTGCTGATCGGGCGTCGTTAACCCGGCGATGGCGGAGGAATCACACGCTGCTGCAGGGGGATTGTTCGAATCCCTGAAAACGCTGTCGGTGAGCCTGGTCGGCATCGTTCATACCCGACTCGAGTTGTTGTCCACCGACATTGCCGAGGAGCGCGAGCACCTGATCACACTGCTGATTCTGGTGCTGCTTGCCCTGTTCTGCCTTGGCGTGGGGGTGGTGCTGCTGGCATTGCTGATTGTGGTCGCCTTCTGGGAATCCCACCGGCTTCTCGCGCTGGGGGGGGTGACCGGATTTTTTCTTCTGGCCAGCGCCGGAATGGCATGGCTCGCCGTGCACAAGACCCGAACCCGGCCGCGACTGTTTGCGGCGAGCTTGGCTGAACTCTCCAAAGACCGGCAGCACCTCACCTCCGGATCATGAACAGGAAATTGACCCGCCTGGCCGGACGTCGCAACCTGCTGATTGCGCAAGCCGAGGCCCAGCGCACTGCGCTGGCGCACAACCTGGCGCCATGGCGTGCGCGCCTGGCGCTGGCCGACCAGGGGGTGGCGGCGGTCCGCTATGTCAGAAGCCACCCCGCCTTGATTCTGGTTCCCGCGCTCCTTTTTGCAGCCTTGCGCCCGCGGCGCATCGGCACATGGCTGCAGCGCGGCTGGCTGGCCTGGCAGATCAGGCGCAAGCTGTTTGGACGCTGAACGGCCTGCTCAGGCCGCATACCAGAGCACGGCGAAGTAATGACAGGCGGTGCCTGCCATGACAAACAGATGCCAGATGAAATGACCGTATCGCAGGCGCGAGTCCAGCGCAAAGAAAATCACCCCGACCGTGTAAGCCAGACCGCCGGCGACCAGCCAGAGCAGGCCGGTTGCAGGCACGCGCTCAGACAGGGGCTGGGCTGCAATCACGATCAGCCAGCCCATCAGCAGATACAGGCTGGTGGTGAGGACGGGGTGGGCCAGCCGATTCAATGCCTTCAGCATCACGCCGGCCACGGCAATGCCCCAGACCAGCCCGAGCAGCGTCCAACCCCAGGCGCCACGCAGCACACCCAAGGTGAACGGCGTGTACGTTCCCGCGATGAGAAGAAATATCGCGGAATGCTCGATGATCCGAAACACCCGCTTAGCGCTGCCGGCCGGCAGCGCGTGATACAGGGTGGAGGCAAGGTACAGCAGCACCATGGTCGCGGCGAAGATGCTCGCACCGACCATGAACCTCGCATCGCCATGCTGCACACCATGCCCGATCAGGAATGGCGTTGCCACGAGTGCCGCGACCAGCCCGAGTCCATGACTCAGGCTGTTCGCGATTTCTTCCTTACGCGACCGCACACGTTCTCTAGCTGCAAGCGACAGGCTCACGACATGTGCTCCACCAGCACAAGGTTCAGGCCCTGCAGGATTGCCGGCCAAACCGTAAGGCGCATGACTCGTCCCTTCCACAGCCCAGAAGGCTGTTGGGAGCGCCCAGGTCACTCCATAAAAAAGACCGGGCAACGACCGCCTCGGATGTCCGCTTCGAGCGGGGATCAACTGCTGGCCGATTGAAGCAACCCGGCCATCAGTCAAGACGAAGAGAACATGTAACTGCGGTCTGTTTCCCTGTCATCTCCGCTGCTGGTCGCGATCCCGATCCCGCTGCTGGTCGCGACCCTGATCTCGATCCCGATCGCGCTGCTGATCCTGATCCCGCCTCTTATAGCGCTCCTGGTACTGCCTCTCCACCACGGGGTCACGCGGCTGGTACCCGTAGCGCTCTTGTTGAAGCTCACGCTGCCGCTCCATTTGCCGGGGATACTGATCCCTTGAATACTGCCGCTGGTAGCTGGGCAAGGGCGCAGGAGGCGGGGCCGCGCGGCGATCTCCTTTGTCCCAGCCGTTTCTGTGCCGCTCCCACTCACGGCCCCAGTGATCACCCCAACGTGGCGGCGTATCGGGTCGCCACGCGCGGAAATACGAAGGCGGCTGTCGGTAGTAGCGCACAGGAACCCTCAGGATGTACACCGGAACGGCATAGGGCTCGACAAACCACCAGGGGCCGTTGTACCAGGAACTCGCGTACCAGTTGTCGCCATGGAATACCCAGTACAGCCCGTCGTAGAAAAAGAAGTTCGCTTGTAGCCCGGGCGCGTAGTAGACCGGGTGACCCGGAACGCGGACGAGACGCGGGTAAGCCGGCACGTTGATCCCGATGCTGACGTGCGGCGTTCCGATCGCGATGCTCACCTGAGCAGCAGAAGCAGCCAGCGGGGACATCAGCACCCCCAGCACCAGGATCAGGTTGCGAATTTTCATCATTTTGAGCTCCAGTTTGAAAAGCAAAGTCGCATTCATGGTTGACCGCTTTCGCCGGGCCGGCTGGCGACGGGGCGATTCATCGTCACTTGATCTGCATGTCGTCCTTGACGGAGGTCACGCCCTTGACGCTGCGTGCCAGCTCGATTGCCCGGTTCGCTGCAGCCCGTGAACTCACGAAGCCACTCAACTGAACCTCGCCCTTGAAGGTTTTGACCTTGATCTCCAGAACCTTCGTCAGGGGATCCTCGATGATGAGGGCCTTCACCTTGGTGGTGATGACAGCGTCGTCGACAAACTCGCCCGTTCCCTGCTGTGTGGATGTCGACGCGCATCCGACAACGGTCCCCAGCGAAACGGCCAGGAAAACTGCGGAAATGAATTTGCTGAATGGCTTCATGGTGGCACCTTCAAGGTTCGGCTGGAAAAGACACTACGTCATTCAAGGATGCAGTGGTTTGCACTATGTAGACGCAGTTTGTTCTCTACCGCTCATCGTTAAGGCTAGTACAGGCAAGTGATAAAGCGAGGTGAGGAACCGGCACTCCCACCTGCTCATTGGTGTTCGCCCCCCTGCCCGCATTTACCTTGCATGACCGAAAAAGAACCTTTTTTCGATCATGTGCAGCAGCGCACTGCAGGTCGGCGAACTGCTGGCCGATGTCGTCGTCTTCAAAAATGCAGGTTTCCAGATGGATGTGGCCTTTGGCCGCCCACATGGCCCGGTAGCTTGCGGGGCCGTCCTCCAGCAGGGTCAGCCTATTGCCCAGCACCAGCGGACTATCGACATTGATCGCCATGCTCCATGGCCAAGTGCTTCTGCAGGATGTCGATATCGCCGGATGTGCTCTGGCGTTTCTCGATGATGGCGTCGCTTCAGCTTTCTGAGACAGGACCGCGCGCGGCGTCTGGGAGGCTTGTACAGCCGGCGTCGGCGAGCACAATGCATGCGGCCACCGCCATGCGCCAGGCTGTGGGTGTTGCCGGGCGGTGAACCCCTGTCAAGTCTGCTCCCATGGCAAGCCATCGAACCGCCAGCCGTTTTTCGTGCTGCGATGGCGCGTCTCATCCATGTCGCCCTCGAAGCCATGCTTGACGTTGTAGACCTCGGGGAAACCGTATTTTTCGAGATAGCGCCCGGCGTCGGCCGAACGCCGCCCGGAGCGGCAGATCAGCACCACCGGGCGGTTAACCGACGCTGCCTTGCGCGCGTGGCCGAGGAAATCGGGGTTGACGTCCCAATCCGGGCCGTCCTGCCAGGCGATATGGATCGCCCCCACGGGGTGGCCGACGAACAGGTATTCAATCTCCGAACGACAGTCGATGAAGACGGCCTCGGGGTGGTCCTGCAAAAAGTCATGGGCTTCGGCGGGTTCGAGATGTTTCATGGCAGGCACCGGGGCAGGCTCGATACCTGCACGATAGCACCGCCGGCACGCCCCGCGCCAACCGATATAATGCGCAATTGCCCTGCTGCCGTTTTCTACGCCCCCCTGCCATGTCCCGCACCAACCTGCTCAATTCCCTGCTCGCCCAGCGCATCCTCGTTCTCGACGGCGCGATGGGGACGATGATCCAGTCGTACACGCTCGGCGAAGCGGACTATCGCGGCGAACGCTTCGCCGATTTTGCGCACGACCTCAAGGGCAACAACGACCTTCTGTGCCTGACGCAGCCGCACATCATCAAGGAAATTCACGCCAAGTACCTGGCCGCCGGCGCCGACATCCTCGAGACCAACAGCTTCAACGCGACCTCGATTTCCATGGCGGACTACCACATGGAATTCCTGGTGCCGGAGCTGAACTTCGCCGCCGCGCGCCTCGCGCGCGAGGCCGCCGACGAGGCGACCACGGCCAACCCTGCCAAGCCGCGCTTCGTCGCCGGCGTGCTGGGACCCACCTCGCGCACCGCGACCATTTCGCCCGATGTCAACGACCCCGGCTTCCGCAACGTGACCTTCGACCAGCTGCGTGTGGCCTATCTGGAAGCGATCGACGGTCTGGTGAAGGGCGGCGCCGATATCCTCATGGTCGAGACGATTTTCGACACGCTCAACGCCAAGGCGGCGCTTTTTGCCATCGAGGAGTACTTCGAACAAAACGACCTGCGGCTGCCGGTGATGATTTCCGGCACCATCACCGACGCCTCCGGGCGCACGCTGTCGGGCCAGACCGGCGAGGCGTTCTGGAATTCGGTGCGCCATGCCCGGCCTTTATCCATCGGTCTGAACTGCGCCCTCGGCCCCGACCTCCTGCGCCAGTACGTCGAGGAGTTGTCGAACAAGGCTGATGTGTTCATTTCCGCCCACCCGAACGCCGGCCTGCCCAACGCCTTCGGCGAATACGACATGGGCGGCGACGAGATGGCGACGCATATCGGCGAATGGGCGCGCTCGGGCCTGCTGAACATCGTCGGCGGCTGCTGCGGCACCACGCCGCTCCACATCGCCGCCATCGCCAAATCTGTCGAAGGCGTCGCGCCACGCGTGCCGCCCAAGCTGGAACCGGCGATGCGCCTGTCGGGACTGGAGCCGTTCAACGTCGGCAAGGACAGTCTCTTCGTCAACGTCGGCGAGCGCACCAACGTCACCGGCTCGAAAGCCTTCGCCCGCATGATCCTCGAAGGCCGCTACGACGACGCGCTGTCGGTCGCGCGCCAGCAGGTGGAAAACGGCGCGCAGGTGATCGACATCAACATGGACGAGGGCATGCTCGACGCCGAGGCGGCGATGGTGCGCTTCCTCCACCTGATCGCCTCCGAGCCCGACATCGCGCGGGTGCCGATCATGATCGACTCGTCGAAGTGGAGCG
>JAJYXG010000051.1:0-5935 GCA_021791095.1 Pseudomonadota bacterium | reverse complement strand
TCGGCCAGACGGTCAAGGCCGGCGACGGCGTGCTGGTGATCGAGGCGATGAAAATGGAAAACGAAGTGCAGGCGCCGATCGCCGGCGTCGTCATCAGCATCTTCTGCAAGAAAGGCGATGCAGTGACGCCCGACATGGCGCTGGTCGAGATCCAGCCGGAATGACGCTCGTCCTGGCTTCCACCTCGCGCTACCGGCGCGAGCTGCTGTCGCGCCTGCATCTGCCGTTCGAGGTGCTGTCGCCCGACGTCGACGAAACCCCGCTGCCGGACGAGACGCCTTCGGCCACCGCGCTGCGCCTGTCGGTGCTGAAGGCGCGGGCCGCAGCGGCGGCGTATCCGGATGCGCTGATCATCGGCTCCGACCAGGTGTTGATGCTCGATTCGGAGCAGCTCGGCAAGCCCGGCAACTTCGACAATGCCTTCGTGCAATTAAAGAAAATGCAGGGCCGCGCCATGGTGTTCCACACCGCGCTGACGCTGCTCAACAGCCGCACCGGCACCACGCAGACGCGCGACGTGCCGACCGTGGTGCACATCCGGCCGCTTTCCGACGCGCAGATCACCGCCTACCTGAAAAAGGAAACACCCTACGACTGCGCCGGCTCGGCCAAGAGCGAATCGCTCGGCATCGCGCTGATGGAACGCATGGACAGCCCCGACCCCACGGCGCTGATCGGCCTGCCGCTGATGGCGCTGACCGAGATGCTGCTGAACGAGGGGGTCGACGTCCTCACATGGCAAGCCTCTACCTGATCCCGGTGCCGCTGGGGCCGGTCAGCCCCGACGCCTGCCTGCCACCGGACACCCTCGCGGTTGCCCGCCGGCTCGAATATTTCGTCGTCGAGCGCGCCAAGACCGCACGCGCACATCTCAAGGCCATGGGCCACCCCCAGCCGATCCAGGCGCTGCACCTCGAGGAGCTCAACGAACATACTCCTGCTGCCGCCATCCCGGCGCTCCTGGCGCCGCTCATGGCCGGGCATGACTTGGGACTGCTGTCCGAAGCCGGCTGTCCCGCCGTGGCCGACCCGGGCGCGGCGCTGGTCCTGGCCGCGCATCGAGAAAATATTCCGGTGGTTCCGCTGATCGGACCGTCGTCGATTCTGCTGGCGCTGATGGCCTCGGGCCTCGGCGGACAGCGCTTCGCCTTCCACGGCTACCTCCCTGCCAAGGAACCCGAGCGCAGCCAGGCCGTCCGCGACCTGGAAAAGACCGCGCGCCGCGACCGCGCCACCCAGCTCTTCATCGAAACGCCCTACCGCAGCGCAGCGCTGCTGGACGCGCTGGCGACCTCGCTGTCGCCCGATACGCTGATCAGCGTCGGCGCCGACCTGAGCCTGCCCAGCCAGTTGATCCGGACCCGCAGCGCAAAAGCCTGGCGCGGGCAGACCGATGCGGTCAAGGACCGGCTGGTGGTATTCGGGATCGGGATTTAGGGCCTGGCTCAGAACTGCAGACTGTCGAGTCGCAGGGTCAGCTGCTCGCCGGATTCGGTTTCTGCCACCAGCCATTCGGCGCCATCGCGGGTGTAGACGTCGAGCGGCAACACCCGCTGGCGGCCGGCCCAATCGCCCGTCGTTACCTTCACATCCAGCCATTGCTGCTTGAGCGCAGCGAACTCCAGGCGTTCGTGATCCGAACAGGCGATCGGCCGGTAATCGCTCACCGCAGGGTCACTCCGGCTTTTTCAAACGGTGTCAGCGCCTTCGCCATCGATGCGCCCAGCCGCCCGGCAAGGCGTTCGGCAAAGCTTTCCTGCTGGGTGTAGTCCACAATGTCCTCGGCCTTGATGACGTCGCGGGCGACGGATTCGACGCTGCCGAGGCCGTCGGCCAATCCTAGCTGGATGCTCTTTTCTCCGCTCCACACGAGGCCGCTAAACATCTCGGGGGTTTCCTTCAGGCGCTTGCCGCGGCCTTCGCGCACCACGCTGATGAACTGGCCGTGGATTTCCTCGAGCATCTGTTTGGCGAAGGCCTGCTGCTCGGCATCGACCGGAGAGAAGGGGTCGAGGAAGCCCTTGTTCTCGCCGGCGGTGAGCAGGCGGCGCTCGACGCCGAGCTTCTGCATGGTTTCGGTGAAGCCGAAGCCGTCCATCAGCACGCCGATCGAGCCGACGATGCTGGCCTTGTCGACGAAGATCTTGTCGGCGCCGGCGGCGACGTAATAGCCGCCGGAGGCGCAGATGTCGTCCACCACGGCGTACAGCGGCGTTTTTGGATGCTTGGCACGCAGGCGCTTGATCTCGTCGTAGATCTGCCCGGCCTGTACCGGGCTGCCGCCGGGGCTGTTGATGCGCAGAATCACGCCCTTGGTTTTCTTGTCGTCAAAAGCGCCCTGCAGGCTGGCGATGATCGAATCGGCACTGGCCTGGTCGGCGGCGATCACGCCCTGCAGATCGATCAGCGCCGTGTGCGCCTTGGGAATGGCCACGCCGTCACCACGGAACCAGCCGACGGCGAGGAACAGCACGATGAACAGGTAAAGAAAGCCGAGCGTCTTGAACAGGATGCTCCAGTGACGGGCACGCCGCTGCTCCTGGATGGCGGACAGCGCCAGCTTTTCCAGGACGGTACGTTCCCAGTTCGGTTCTTGTTGTTCGCTCATTGCTCTTCCATCAGTCTGTTTCCAACAGGTACACATGGCCGTCGCGTTCGACGACCGGGACAGGGATCAGGCCGCGCCCGGCGCAGCGTCCGCCCACGCACTGGCCGCTCGCGGGATGGTAGAGCGCACCGTGGGTGGAGCAGATCAAGTATAGCTGCGAGCCGTCGAAGAATTCCCCCTCCTGCCAGTCGAGCTCCACCGGCACATGGCCGCACTGGTTGAGGAAGGCGCGCGGCTGACCCTCGAAGCGCACGACGAAGGCCGGCTGCAGCTGGCCGAAGCGGTCCAGTTCGAAACGCACGCCGCGGCCCAGTTCGGCAAGGTCGCCTGCGGCGCAGATCAGGCGTTCGTGCTCAGCCATGCATACACCTCGTCGAAACTGTCCATCAGGGCGAGTGGCACATGCGGATGCAGGTCGCCCGCCTCGTGCGCGCCATAGGTCACGCCCAGACTGGCGACGCCGGCATTCGACGCCATCAGGAGGTCGTGACTGGTGTCGCCGATCACCAGGGTACGGGTCGGGTCGCCGTCGAGTTCGTCAATCAGTTCCAGCACCATCGCCGGATGCGGCTTGGAATGGGTCTGGTCGGCGCAGCGGGTAGCGGCAAACCACGCTCCCAGCCCGCTGGCCTCGAGCGCACGGGCGAGGCCGAGGCTGCTCTTGCCGGTGGCCACGGCGAGCTGGAAGCCGCTCGCGTGCAGTTCGCGGATTCCGCTGTCCACCCCGGCGAACAGCGGAATCTGGTCGTCGCGGCCAAGATAATGGTGGCGGTAGCGCTCGACCAGCCGCGGATAGTCGTCGGCCGGCAAGTCCGGCAGCAGGGTCTGCAGCGCCTGCACCAGGCCGAGGCCGATGATCTGGCGCGAAGCGCGGTCGCTTGGCGCCGCCAGGCCGATATCCTCGCAGGCGCGCTGGATCGAATCGACGATCACCCCGGCAGAATCCATCAGGGTGCCGTCCCAGTCGAAAATCAGTAAGTCAAACTGCTTGGGCATTCAAGGTGTCCAGAAATTTAGTCAAATCATCAGGCAGCGGCGCCTCGACCAGCATGCGCTCGCCCGAAATGGGGTGCTCGAACACCAGTTTGGCGGCATGCAGGAACATGCGCTTCAGCCCTTGTTTCATCAGCCGCTTGTTGAGCTCGAAATCGCCGTATTTGTCGTCCCCCGCGATCGGGAAACCGAGATGCGAGGTGTGCACGCGAATCTGATGGGTGCGCCCGGTCTTCAGTTCCGCTTCCAGCAGGGTAAAGTCGGCAAAAACCTGCAGACGGCGGAAGATGGTGTGGGCCGTCTGCCCTTCGTCGCGCACCGTGACGCGCTTCTCGCCTTCGTCGGTCACCCGCTTGTGCAGCGGCAGCTTCACGTGCTGGACCGGATTCGGCCAGCGCCCGGCCACCAGCGTCAGGTAGCGCTTCTCGATCCTGCCGTCGCGCATCGCCGCGTGCAGCCCGACCAGCGCGCGGCGCTTCAGCGCGATCAGTAGCACCCCCGAGGTTTCGCGGTCGAGCCGGTGCACCAGTTCCATGTAGCGGCATTCCGGCAGTTCCAGCCGCATCTGCTCGATGACCCCGCGCGAAATGCCGCTGCCGCCGTGCACCGCCATGCCGGCCGGCTTGTTCAGCGCGATCAGGGCGTCATCGCGATAGAGAATCTGCGGCAGCAGCCGGATTCCCCCTTGCGGCAGATGGGTGGCGGGGGTGATGACCGGCGTGGCCACCCGAACCGGCGGAATGCGCACCTCATCGCCCAGCTTGAGGCGATAGCTGACGTCGACGCGGCCGCCGTTGATCCGCACCTCGCCCCCGCGCACCATCTTGTAGATGCGGCTTTTCGGCACGCCCTTGAGCCGTGCCATCAGAAAGTTGTCCAGACGCTGGCTGTCCGCGCTGTCGTCTATCTTCAGCCGCCGGACCAAATCTTTCTCTAAGTCATTCTTTTTCATATACACTACGCCGGTTCAGGCCCAGTTTTGCCTGACCTTTTGGATTCCACGCCGGTTACCACGCTCACCGGCCGCCGCCTGCCCGGCCCGTCTGGATTCCTGTCGCCCGGCCCCCATTCAGGCTGGCGCGATCAGTCGAAACCATCCGCCCCGCGCAATCGGCAAAGCAGCGATGTTATCAATGACGCGACAACAAGCATACGAAATAAATGTTCACGCCGAGGCACAGCCCCCGGCGGGAACCGGAAAGACCGCCCCGGCCCTGCCGGTGACACTCTCCAGGAACAGGACACCTACCCCCCATGCCATTTCACCCAACCCAACCCGTGATCGCATGAGCCGCTGACACAAGGCGGCAGTCTGGCCTGTCCCGTATGCACGCGCGCGGGAGTAAACATGAAGCGCATGCTATTCAACGCAACCCAGGCGGAAGAACTCCGGGTTGCCATCGTCGACGGACAAAAGCTCGTCGACCTTGACATCGAGTCCGCCAGCAAGGAACAACGCAAGGGCAACATCTACAAGGGTGTCATCACCCGCGTCGAGCCCAGCCTGGAAGCCGCCTTTGTAGACTACGGCTGCGAACGCCACGGTTTTCTGCCGTTCAAGGAAATTTCCCGTGCCTGCCTCCCCGGCGGCGGCCGCGTCCCGGAAAACCTGAAGGAAGGCCAGGAACTGCTGGTCCAGGTGGAAAAGGACGAGCGCGGCAACAAGGGCGCAGCGCTCACCACCTATGTCTCGCTGGCCGGCCGCTATGTCGTATTGATGCCGACCAACCCACGCGGCGGCGGCGTCTCGCGCCGCATCGAAGGCGAGGAGCGCAACGAACTGCGCGACACCCTGGCGCAGCTCGACATCCCAGAAGGCATGAGCCTGATCGCCCGCACCGCCGGCATCGGCCGTAGCGCCGAGGAATTCCAGTGGGACCTGAACTACCTGCTGAGCCTGTGGAAGGCGATCGACGGCGCGTCCACTTCGCAAAAAGGCGCCTTCCTGATCTATCAGGAAGGCAGCCTGGTGATCCGCGCCATCCGCGACTACTTCTCGGCTGACATCGGCGAAATCCTGATCGACACCGAAGACATCTACGAACAGGCGCAGCAGTTCATGGCGCACGTGATGCCGGCCAACGTCAACAAGGTCAAGCTCTACCGCGACGACGTGCCGCTGTTCTCGCGCTTCCAGATCGAACACCAGATCGAGTCGGCGTATTCGCGCCAGGTCAACCTGCCGTCCGGGGGCGCCATCGTGATCGACCACACCGAAGCGCTGGTGTCGGTCGACGTCAACTCGGCGCGCGCCACCAAGGGCAGCGACGTCGAGCAGACCGCCTACAACACCAACCTCGAAGCGGCCGACGAAATCGCCCGCCAGATGCGCCT
>JAJYXG010000052.1:0-6021 GCA_021791095.1 Pseudomonadota bacterium | reverse complement strand
GGCACCATGGTCGATTTCAGCAAGTACGCCGACGACGCGTTCGTCGACAACCGCTGAACGCAACAGTCGAGGGCCGAGACATGGAATGGTTGATGTGGTTTTCCAAACCCGAAAACACCAAGCCGCTGGCCCTGATCATTTTTTTCGTCACCTTTATCGGCATCGTGATCTACGTCTACGGTAGCAAAAAGCGGAGCAAGCAACTCGAGTCGTACCGCGACATACCGTTTCTGGATGATCAGGAAGGCACGAAGGACAAGTAATGAGCGAGCAAAAACTACAATCTCAAACGGTTCAAACCACGGGTCACGCCTGGGACGGCGATCTTCAGGAATACAATAATCCGTTGCCGGTATGGTGGGTCTACACCTTCTACGCCACGGTGGTCTTTGCCCTCGTGTACTGGACCATTTATCCTTCCTGGCCGTTCGGCAAAGGCTGGATAGGGGGTGTCTCGAACATCACCTACGTCAACAGCGAAGGCGAAACCAAGACGCACAGCTGGAATACCCGCGCACTGCTGCTGGAAGACATGAACCAGGCCAACGCCGCGCAAAAGCCCTACTTCGACAAAGTGTCGGCGATGTCCTATGAGCAGATCGCCAAGGATCCCGACATGAACGGCTTCATCCTGTCGGCCGGCAAGGCGCTGTTTTCAGAAAACTGCGCACCCTGCCACCAGGCAGGCGGCCAGGGCGTGGTCGGCTTCTTCCCCAACCTGACCGACGATGACTGGCTGTACGGCGGTTCGTTCGACACGATCCACGAAACCCTGATGGGCGGCCGCCGCGGCTACATGCCGGCCTTTGGCGAAGTGCTTGACGGTGAGCAGGTCGACCAGCTGGCGAACTACGTGGCCAGCCTCTCCGGCATCGATCACGATGCAGGCAAGGCCGCCGCAGGCGATGTGCTGTTCCACAGCGAAACCGCAGCCTGCTATTACTGCCACACCAACAATGCAACGGGGCGCAAGGACATAGGCGCGCCCAACCTGACCGACAACATCTGGCTGTGGGCCGACGTACCGGCGGCCGGCGGGGCCGAGGGCAAGGTCGCGGCGGTCCGCAATGTGATTGCCAACGGCCTCAACAAGGGCGTGATGCCGGCATGGGCCGGGCGCCTGTCGCCTGAACAAATCAAGGTTTTGACAGTCTACGTTCATGAATTGGGCGGTGGCCAGTAAGGCTGCAAGCTGAAGAAATAAGCAAAGCCCCCGTTTTCGGGGGCTTTTGCTTCCCATATATCCACCTAGGGCACCATGCAAACAGGATTAGAAGATCAGCTTGGCTTATATCAGAAGCGCATTCCCATCTTCACCCGCTCGGTGAAGGGGCGCTTCCGCCGCTTCAAGACCTCGGTGCTGGCGCTGGCCTATGCGATTTACTTTCTGTTGCCGTGGCTGCCGTGGTCGCGGCTTGACGCGCCGGCGCAGGCCGTCCTGTTCGACCTGCCGGGCCGCCGCTTTCTGATCTTCGGGCTTACGGTCTATCCGCAGGATGTCATCTGGCTGGCGCTGCTGCTGTTTATCGCGGCCATTTTGCTGTTTTTCGTCACCGGACTGGTCGGCCGCGCGTTCTGCGGCTATTTCTGTTTCCAGACGCTGTGGACCGACTTCTTCATCTGGATCGAGCACAAGATACAGGGCGAGCGGCCGGCCCGGGTGCGCCTCTACCGTCAGCCGTGGGATCGCGAAAAGGTCCTCAAGGTCGGCGGCACGCATGCCCTGTGGATTCTGGCTTCGTTCTGGACCGGCCTGACCTTTGTCGCCTATTTCGCCTATGCGCCGCACCTGGTGGTGGATTTCTTCACCGGTCAGGCCGCGGCCGCTGCCTACATCACGACGGGCATCCTGACGCTGTCGACCTATGCTGCCGCCGGCCTGATGCGCGAGCAGATCTGCACCTATGTCTGCCCGTACGGCCGTTTCCAGAGCGTGATGTACGAACCCGAGACCCTGGCCGTGCATTACGACGCCCGTCGCGGCGAGGCGGCGCATGGACGGGCCTCGGCGCGCGCCGGCCAGCGTACCCCGGCCGAGCGGCACGAAAAGGGGCTGGGCGACTGCGTCGATTGCGGCCTGTGCGTGCAGGTGTGCCCGGTCGGCATCGATATCCGCGAAGGCCTGCAGTACAAGTGCATCTCGTGCGGGCTGTGCATCGACGCCTGCAACACCATCATGGATTCGTTCAATTTTCCGCGCGGCCTGATCCGCTATGACTCGGAAAAGAACCTGGCTTCGCCTGAGCCCACCGCGCCCAGGGTGCAGTGGAAAAGTCTGAAGACCATCGGCTACGGCGTGGCGCTGGTGCTGATGAGCGCTTACCTCGCCTACAGCGTGGCCACGCGTGGCAGCTTCGACCGTGCCGTCAACCAGATCCGCCAGCCGCTCTATGTGGTGCTGTCGAATGGCGACATCCGCAATCGCTACCAGATCCGCATCACCAACAAGGCGGCGCAGGACCAGACCTACGTGATCAGCGCGCGCGGCATTCCGGCGGACGCGCTCGACCTTGGCAATTTCCGCGAAATCACCATCAAGCCGGGGCACAGCGGTCTGGTGCAGGCGAGCGTCCGGCTGCCTCCGGCGGTGGCGGCGAAAACCGTGCACTTCGAACTGCTCATCACGCCGCAGGGCAAACCTGCGGAAGCGCGTTCCGAAGAGGTCCGCTTCGACACCCCGGGCAAGCGCCCATGAATACGCTGACCACCCTGTTTGGCGGACTCGCAGCAGTGTTCGTGCTCTACGTGGCGGGCGGCGCGATCCGCGGCCTGCCGCCTATCCTGCGCGCGCTGCTGGCCGGTTTGTTGCCGCTGCTTGCCTATTTCGTTCTCATCGTCGGCCGCTGGCCGGGTCTGGATGTGGCGGCCATGCACATTTCGGTGTTTCTCGCCGCGGGGCTGGTGCTGCATGCGTTCACCCAGTTTCGCCGGCGCGGCGCCGGACGCATGCACTGGGTTCCCAAGCTCCTGACGGCCTTTTTCCTGGGGCTGGTGGTGATCAACGGCAGCTTGCTGTATATCGCAACCAAGGGCTTGCCTGGACCGCTTGCCCGCTGGTGGCTCGGCAGCGATGGCGGCGCGGTCTACAGCGGGTTTTCCGGCGTGGTCGAGCATGGCCAGGGGGCGGCCAAGGCGGTTTCGTCCGAACTGTCCCAGGCGCACCGCGAGTCGGAACTCGGCTGGCAGGTTGAAATGAGCGGCCTCGACAGCAACGAGGCTACGCGTGCGATCCAGGTCCGCGTCAAGGACCGCACTGGCCTGCCCGTCGATCGCATCGAGGGCGAGCTGCGCCTGCTGCGTCCAGGCGCAGCCCAGGCTGCGCTCACCGTGCCGCTCAGTGCGCTCGACGCCGGCATTTACGGCGGCGTGCTGCATCTGCCCGCCAGCGGACGCTGGCTGGTCGAACTGCGCCTGCAGCGTGACAGCAAAGTGCATTATCAGCACACACAGGAAGTGGTCGCGCCATGAGCGGGATCATGGGGTTTTTATTCCTGCTGTCCGGCATTTTTGTGCTGCTGATTATTGTGGGCGTGTTTTGGTCAATAAAAAGCGGCCAATTTGACGATCTGGAGGGGCCGGCCGAACGCATCCTGATGGACGACGACGATCCCCTGTTGCCGAACCGGCGCTTGGACAGTAAAGACGAATACCCGGACGGGCACAAGTACCCAAAAGGGCACAAGTAAACTAAAATTCACTAACTTTAATGGAGTCCGCACGATGAAACAGCTTCTGACTTTTCAAGGTTTTCCCATGGTGGTGGTGGTCGCGTTGATCATCTGGTCATGGATCAGCGTTCTTTCGGTTCTGATCGCCTCGTTCTTCTGATCGCCTGATCTCCCAAAGACAAAGCCCCGCAAGTGCGGGGCTTTGTCTTTGGGAGGGGCTCGCTTACGCCGGAATCAGGGCGCGCATTTTTTGCAGTGCACGCGCCTCGATCTGGCGAATCCGCTCGGCGGAAACGCCATATTCGGCGGCAAGCTCGTGCAGGGTTGCCGCCTCGCCTTCGGTCAGCCAGCGCGCCTTGATAATGTGGCGGCTGCGCTCGTCGAGGTTTTCCAGCGCGGTGACGAGGCCGGTGTGGCGCAGGCGTTCGGTCTGCTCGCGCTCCAGCAGCTGGGCCGGGTTTTCGTCCGGGCTCGCCAGATAGGCCAGCGGGCTGAAGCTCTCCTCGCCGTCATCCACCGTCGGGTCGATCGACACGTCGTGGCCCGACAGCCGGGTTTCCATTTCCAGCACGTCCTTGCGGCTGACGTTGAGTTCGCGCGCCATGGCGTCGGCCTGGTCGAGGGTTAGGGCGTTGAGCGACTGCTTCAGGCTGCGCAGATTGAAGAACAGCTTGCGCTGTGCCTTGGTGGTGGCGACCTTGACCAGGCGCCAGTTCCGCAGCACGTATTCGTGGATTTCGGCGCGGATCCAGTGCAACGCGAACGACACCAGGCGAACGCCGCGGTCCGGATCAAAACGCTTCACGGCTTTCATCAGGCCGACATTGCCTTCCTGGATGAGGTCGGCCTGCGGCAGTCCATAGCCCACATAATGGCGCGCCACGCTCACCACCACGCGAAGATGCGACACCACCAGTTGACGGGCCGCTTCGACGTCCTGTTTGTCATGCCACGCGCGCGCCAACTGTTGCTCGTCTTCCAGGCTGAGCATGGGATAGCGGTTCACCGTCTGGATATAGCTGTCCAGGCTATAGGCCGCGGGAATGGGTAAAGACATTGTTTGATTCATATGCGTAAACCCCCTTGAAAAAACATTTTAGCACTCTCGGTTTGAGAGTGCTAAGGGGGCAAGGGTTCCCAAACAGTGGACTCAGCGTGCCGATTCGACCTGATGCAGCGCCCGAGTGACCGAAAACCAGGCACCGAGCCAGCCGAACAGGGTGGTCAGGCCGAGAACGATGGCGACTTCGAGCGCGGTCGGCGGCAGCAGATGAAAGGCCGACCCGTACAGGCCGGCCAACCGGTCGACCGGGGCGCGCAATACGCCGCCCGCCACGGCCAGCACCCCGCCAGCCGCCAGGCCACCCAGGAGGCCCTGCAACGCGCCCACATAAAGAAAGGGACGCCGGATGTAGCGGTCGGTGGCGCCGATCAGCCGGCTGACCAGGATTTCGTCGCGTCGGGCCAGGACCTGGGCGCGGATGGCATTGCCCGAGATGGCGACGAGGGCGATGGCGAACAGCCCGGCCAGCAGCCAGACGCCTGTGCGGCCGATGGCGAGCGCGGCCTGCAGGCGCTCGGCCCACTGGCTGTCGAGGTGCGTTTCCGCCACGCCCGTCAGTTTGCCGAGATCGCCCGCTACCCGTGCGAGTTCCTCGCGCGATGACGCGCGCGGCCGGACCACCCAGGCGTCAGGTAACGGGTTCTGCGTCAGTCCAGCGGTGATGTCGGACAAGTCCTGCGCGGCGCTCAGCGCTGCCAGCGCTTCGTCCCGGGGCACAAAGCGGGCCTCGGCGATGTCGGGCTGCTTGAGCCGTGCGGCGATGGCCTGTTTTTGACCCACCGACACCCCGGCATCGAGGTAGACGCTGATTTCAGGCTGGGCAGGCAGGTCACCCGCCAGCCCGCTGAGGTTGCCGAGCACCAGATACAGCCCGCTCGGCAGGCTGATCGCCACCCCCATCGCCAGCGCGGTGAGCAGGGTGGTGAGCGCCTGCGTGCGCAGCCGGCGCAGCGCAGCAGTGAGCGCATGCTTCTGATGGCGCAGCCAGCCGATCATGCCGGGACCTCCTCGACCTTGCCGTGATCGAGCCGGAGGATGCGGCCTCCCAGCGCGCTGATGGCGCGGTCGTCGTGGGTGGCGATCACCAGCGTGGTGCCGACCTGATGGAAGTCGCGGAACATGGCCATGATGTCGGCGGCGTACCCGGCGTCGAGATTGCCGGTCGGCTCGTCGGCAAGCAAGAGGGCGGGGCGGCTGACCAGCGCGCGGGCGATGCACAGGCGCTGCTGTTCGCCGCCGGAGAGGCTGACCGGGTTGGCTTTCTCGCGCTTGAGCAGGCCGACCTTGTCG
>JAJYXG010000075.1:0-6035 GCA_021791095.1 Pseudomonadota bacterium | reverse complement strand
TGAAGCGGGCGGGCACGAAGCGGTTTTCCATCATGGTCAGCTCGGCGCCGGCTTCGGCAGCCATCGCGTAGGTCGAGCCGGCGTTCCACACCGGGTACCAGGCACGGCCGGTACCTTCACCGACGGAGCGCGGACGGAAGATGTTCACGCAGCCACCGGCGGCCAGCAGGATGGCCTTGGCCTTGTAGACGTAGACCTTGTGGTCGCGGGTCGAGAAGCCGACGGCACCGGCGATGCGGTTGGGGTCGTTCTTGTCGTTGACCAGCTTGACGATGAAGATGCGTTCCTGGATGCGGTCCATGCCGAGCGCCTTCTTGGTGGCTTCGGCAACGATCCACTTGTAGGATTCGCCGTTGATCATGATTTGCCATTTGCCGGAACGCACCGGCTTGCCGCCGTCCTTCAGCGCGGGCAGGCCCTGCGAACCGTCGTGGCGTTCGCCGTTTTCATCGGTTTTCCAGATTGGCAGGCCCCATTCCTCGAACAGGTGCACGGAATCGTCGACGTGACGGCCGAGGTCGTAGGCGAGGTCGTCGCGGGTGATGCCCATCAGGTCGTTGGAGACCATGCGGGCGTAGTCGGCGGGATCCTGCTCGGTGCCGATGTAGGTGTTGATCGCGGACAGACCTTGCGCAACAGCGCCGGAACGGTCCATTGCGGCCTTGTCGACCAGCTTGATCTTCAGGTCCATGCCCAGCTCGGCCTTGGCGGCGTCTGCCCAGCGCATGACTTCGTATCCGGCGCCGCAGCAAGCCATGCCACCGCCGATCAGGAGGATGTCGACTTCCTCCTGGACAACTTCGGGATTACCAAATTCTCCAGCCATTTCGTTTACCTCTCTAGATTACTTGCGGATCAGTTCTGCAGGATTGCCGGGGCGATAGCCTTTGGTGATGCCGCCATCAGCCGAGCCGGTGAAGAAACCGGTCGCAGTGATGTTGGCCAGGCTGGCGGTCGGCTTGCCGCCGAAGGGGTCGATCGAGCCTTCGGGCGTGGTGCGGATCGGGAACTTGAAGCGCTTCAGCGTGCCGTTGCGGAACTTGATCGTCCACATGATGGAATCGGAACCACGCAGCGGCTGCACCATGCCGCCCAGCGGCACGACGTCGGCGTAGTGGCGGGCTTCGATCGCCTGCTGCGGGCAGATCTTGACGCAGGAATAGCACTCCCAGCACTGCTCGGGCTCCTGGTTGAACGCCTTCATGGCGTGGCCGGTTTCCGAACCGTCCTTGTCCAGCTTCATCAGGTCGTGCGGGCAGATGTACATGCAAGCGGTCTTATCCTGACCCTTGCAACCGTCGCACTTGTCGGTACGAACATAGGTTGGCATTACAGTCTCCTCAAGTTAGCTAACAATCCGCGTACGTCGCGGTCCGCTTAGAACTGAACCCGTCCTTGGCCGGGGCGTATCGCGAGTCCGCTTCCGGTAGGCTCGTGTCCTAAAACCCTTGCTCCGTCAGGCATGCTTCAACCTTCCGGAAAAAATCATGCAGCCGAGTGGCCCTTCAGCTCGACCTTGACGTTCTGTTCGGCCGTCAGCCCGGCGTAGTACTTCTGCAGCACCTTGGCCACTTCGGGACGGCTGAATTCGACGGGCAGGTCCTGGCCTTCGGAAAGCATCGAACGTACCTTGGTGCCGGACAGCAGGATGCGATCCTCCTTGGTGTGCGGGCAGGTGCGCTGCGAGGCCATGCCGCCGCACTTCTTGCACCAGAAGGTCCAGTCGATGTTCATGTTCACGGTTTCGAGCGAGCCTTTGGGAATCTCGTCGAAGATCTTCTGGGCATCGAACGGGCCGTAGTAGTCGCCGACTCCCGCGTGGTCGCGGCCGACGATCAGGTGCGAGCAGCCGTAGTTCTGGCGGAACAGGGCGTGCAGCAGCGCTTCGCGCGGGCCAGCGTAGCGCATGTCCAGCGGATAGCCGGCCTGGATTACGGTGTTGGGGGCGAAGTAATTTTCGACCAGCACGCTGATGGCTTCGGAACGCACTTCGGCGGGAATGTCGCCCGGCTTCAGCGCGCCCAGCAGCGAATGAACCAGCACGCCGTCCATGGTCTCGATGGCGATCTTGGCCAGGTACTCGTGCGAGCGGTGCATCGGGTTACGGGTCTGGAAGGCGGCGATCTTGGACCAGCCGAGTTGCTCGAACTTGGCGCGGGTCTCGGCCGGGGTCATGAACTGCTCGCCGTATTCTTCCTTGAAGGTGCCGGTGGAGAGCACCTTCACCGGACCGGCCAGGTTGTACTTGCCCTGGGCCATGACCATCTTGACGCCGGGGTGCTCGAGGTCGGTGGTCTTGTAGACCTGCATGCACTCGTGGGCCTTGTCGATGCCGTATTTCTCGGTCACCTTCATGGTGCCCATGATCTCGCCGGTCTCGCCGTCGACCAGGGCGATGTCATCACCGGCCTTGACCGTCTCGTCATCGGTCGACAGGGTGACGGGGATCGGCCAGAACAGGCCATTCGCCATCTTGTAGCCGTCGCATACGCCTTCCCAGTCGGCACGGGTCATGAAGCCGTCCAGCGGGGTGAAGCCGCCGATGCCCATCATGATGAGGTCGCCGGTTTCGCGCGAGCTCATCTTGAGCTTGGGCAACGAGGCGGCGCGCGCTTTTTCGGCGGCGAGTGCGTCACCCGTCAGCAGCAGGGGCTTGAGTTCACCACCACCGTGGGGGCGTACCAGTTTGGACATGCTGTCTCCTCAGACTTTTTAGGGTTATTTAAGTCGGGGCAGCATAGCACCGGGTCTGGTGACTGAATAATCCTTTATTTTTATTTGAGGATAAGCGGGTTTGATATTGAATCGTACAAAAGAAAAAGCCCGGTCTGTCCGGGCTTTTTCTTTTTCTTTAACAGGTGCTTAGGCGTCGAAGAAGGCCGGCATGTCGGTCTGCTCGGTCTTGATCACGTCAACCCAGGCGGGCTTGGTGTCGGCTCCGGCGGCAGCCAGCTTCTTGGTTTCCTCATAAAGCATTTTCCAGCGGTTGTAGAGACAGTCGCTGACCTTGCGCATGCCCGAGTCGAAGTAGGAGTTGTGCAGGTCTCCGATGGTACGGGTGAAGGATTCCATTTGCTCGAGCAGGTTGTGCGGGTAACCCTGGCGATTGGGGTCGGCATACTTGACCATTTCACGCTTGACCGCACGCACGAAGACCTTCTGGCCTTCAGTAAGGTCGGCCTCGGTGCGGGGGGCACCGCCGTAGTTCATCACTTCCTGGATGAAACTGTTGAGGCGTTCGCCGAAATCGAAGTTGGCGTAATCGACGTTTTGCATAAATCCTCCAATATTTCCTGGTTCAGGTATTCAGGTATTGCTTTTCAGGCTGGATGTGACTCCAGTGGCTATCCTACGCTGCGCGCCGCGGCTGTCTAGCCGTCTTCTCGGGGCCGCTGCACGATTGTTTCCTAAGCCCTTGAATCCAGCGGGAATAAATTTTGTCCGCCAACTGGTGAAGTTGGGCGGTGCGCGCAGAGACATTCGCCTGGATGGATTCAGGCGTTTGCACGGCAGGACTGTCACTGGCGGCGATCTCGGCAGCGCCGTTGTCGCACCAGCTGGCGACGAGTTCGGGTGTCATTTCGACATGGCATTGCATGCCGATATGGCGGTCGTTGAGCACGTAGGCCTGGTTGGCACAGTATGCGCTTTCGAGGATGCGGGTGGCGCCCGGCGGCAGCGTGAAGGTTTCGCCGTGCCAGTGGAACGCCAGCATGGGTTCCGTGGCGTCGCCGAGCCAGGGGCGTGCGGCGTCAGGATCGGTGATGCGGACATCGCCCCAGCCGATTTCCTTGACCGGATTGGCGCCCACCGAACCGCCCAGCGCCTTCGCCATTAATTGCCCGCCCAGGCAGTGGCCGATCACCGGAATGTCCGACGCGACAGCCTCGCGGATCAGCGCCAGCACGGGTGGAATCCAGGACAGATCGTCGTTCACGCTCATCGGCCCGCCCATCAAGCAAACGCCGGAAACGCCGTTAAGGATATCGGGCACAACATCGCCGGCGTCGATTCGCACCAGCTTCCAGGGAATGCCGTGGCGATCGAGAAACGTGGTGAAGTACCCCGGCCCTTCAGTAGGGGAATGACGAAAAATCAGAACAGGATGCATGATGGCTTTCAAGCAAACAACAACCACGCTCATCTTAGCCTCCGGGATGCTTTTCTGCACTGCCGCAGTAGCGACCAGCGTGTCGGTGGTGGGGCTGTTCAAGGACAAGGCCATCGTTAGCATCGACGGCGGCAAGCCGCGCACGCTGAGCATGGGGCAGACGGTTCAAGGGGTAAAGCTGCTCGCTGCGGACTCGAATAGCGCCAGTTTTAGTGTCGACGGTCAGCGCCGTACCCTGGGCATGGGGCAATCGTTTGCGGGGGGCGCCGTGACGGCCGGACGTCAGAGCGTTTCGCTCACGGCCGATGCACGCGGCCATTTTGCCGCGGCCGGTTCGCTCAACGGTTATCCGATGACCTTTCTGGTCGATACGGGCGCAACCTCCATCGCCATCAATGCGGCAGAAGCCAAGCGCATGGGACTCGACTACAAGGCCGGCCAGGCCGTCGGTGTCGGCACCGCAGCGGGGGTGGTGCCTGCCTGGCGTGTCACATTCAACACCGTCAAGGTCGGCAGCATCACCCTCAACCAGGTGGATGGCATGGTGGTGGAATCCGGCCTGAATGTGCCGCTGCTTGGAATGAGCTTTCTGAACCGGATGGAAATGAAGCGCGATGGGCAGACGATGACACTGACCCAGCGGTATTGATTTTGAGAAGACGGAAAGCAACCAGGCCTGCATTGCAGGCCTGGTTGCTTTGGCGCGGCAGAATTTATAGCGTGGTCTTGTGGCTACGGCCGCTGCGCTTAAGGTTCGCTTTGCTCACGTTAGCCTGCGCCGCAACCGGGCCAGTTACGCCTTGGCCCGTTTGTCGCGCTCGATCAGCGCATACGCGCTGTGGTTGTGGATGGACTCGAAATTCTCGGCTTCCACCACGTAGGCGTCGATCAGCGGCTCGGCGTTCATCGCCGCGGCGACGTCGCGCACGATGTCCTCGACGAATTTCGGGTTGTCGTAGGCGCGCTCGGTGACGTATTTCTCGTCCGGCCGCTTCAACAGGCCGAACAGTTCGCACGAGGCCTGGTCCTCGACCTTGCGCACCAGGTCCTCGATCCACAGAAAGCCGTTGGTCTTCGCGCTGACGGTGACGTGCGAGCGCTGGTTGTGCGCGCCGTAGTCGGAGATTTTCTTCGAGCACGGGCACAGGCTGGTCACCGGCACCAGCACCTTGGTGGTGTGGGTGTATTTCCCTTTCTCGATTTCGCCGATGAAGGTGACTTCGTAATCGAGCAGGCTCTGCACGCCGGAGATGGGGGCGGCCTTGTTGACGAAGTAGGGGAAGCTCATTTCGATGTAGCCCGATTCGGCCTCGAGGCGCTCGACCATCTGGCGCAGCATGCCTTCGAAATTCTCGACCGAAATCTCGCGCTCACGCGTGTTGAGGATTTCGATGAAGCGCGACATGTGCGTGCCCTTGAAGTTGTGGGGCAGGTACACGTACATGTTGAAGGTGGCGATGGTGTGCTGGACGCCGTCGTTTTTGTCAGCGACCCGGATCGGGTGGCGGATGCTCTTGATGCCGACCTTGTTGATGGCGATTTGCCGCGTGTCAGCCGAGCTTTGCACGTCCGGCATGCATACAGCGTTGTCGCAAATCTGGTTCATGGCAGGCTCCTGTGGGTGTGCAGTTTAGACTGAGTATAAACTGCCGGAATAGTTGAGTAAACTACTCGGGTAATAGGGTTATGCGCTGACGGACAGCCTGTTCGATTCCCGCCGCGTCGAGCCCGCAGTCAGCCAGCATCCTGACCGGATCGCCGTGTTCGATGAAGGTGTCGGGCAGGCCCAGGTGCAGGACCGGCACGGCAAGGCCGAGTCCGGCCAGCGCTTCGGCCACGCCCGCGCCGGCGCCGCCCGCCACCGCGTTTTCCTCCAGCGTGACCAGCAGGCGATGGCCTTGCGCCAGCTCGCGCAGCAGGTCGA
>JAJYXG010000019.1:0-6043 GCA_021791095.1 Pseudomonadota bacterium | reverse complement strand
CGGCCAGCACATCGCGCGCCATCGCCACCCGTTCCTCCATGCTGAAATAGGGCCGCTTGTTGCGCGCCTCGGCCACGGCGACGACGACATGGTCGAACAGCCGCACCGCGCGCCGCACCAGATCCTCGTGGCCGCGCGTGATCGGATCGAAGGTGCCTGGATAGACGGCAGTCAGCATCGTTTATTCCTTTGTGAGCAGGGCGAAATGCGAGCGCCCCGCGCGCCCGCTGCGGTGGATGATAAACCCCGCTGGCGCGATCACCTCCGCCCCCTGCTCGACGTAGGCCTGGCCGCCGGACTTGAGATGACGCGCCAGATCCGCCAGCACCGGCTCGGCGAGTCCGCTGTCGAACGGCGGATCGACGAACACCAGGTCGAAGGTCTCGCGGCTGTTTGCCAGCCAGGCCAGCGCGTCGGCGCGCAGGATCTCGACCTGGTTCGCGCCCAGCGCCGCACGGTTCTTTTCCAGCGCCTCGAGGGCAGCGCGCTCGCGTTCGATCATCACGACCCGCCCGGCGCCGCGCGAGGCCGCTTCGAAGCCGAGTGCGCCGCTGCCGGCAAACAGGTCGAGGCAGGTCCAGCCCGGCAGATCCTGCCCCAGCCAGTTGAACAGCGTCTCGCGCACGCGGTCGGGCGTGGGGCGCAGGCCAGCGCTGCCCGGAAACTCCAGCAGGCGGCGGCGATAGTGGCCGCCGATGATCCGCACCCGGTTGGCAACGCCGTGCGCACGCTGCGGCACGGCCTGCTTAGCGCGCACTGCCCGCCCCCACCACCACGGTCACCAGCTTGTCGGGATCGATGCGGCGGACAAACGCCTGCCTCACCGACGCCACGTCGACCACGTTGACCTGGTCGACCCAGGTATCCAGATAATCCAGCGGCAGCCTGTAGAAGCCGATCACCGCCAGGTAGTCGAGGATCTTCCTGTTGCTGTCGATGCGCAGCGGAAACCCGCCGGTGAGATTGGACTTGGCCTGGATGAGTTCTGCTTCCGCGGGCCCCTCGGCGATGAACTGCCGCAGCGTGTCCTGCGCCACCTTCAGCGCGTCGCCGGTCTGTTCCAACTTGGTCTGCAGGCCGAGCTGGAACGGCCCGGCCTCCATCATCGGCATGAAATAGCTGTACGCGCTGTAGGCATAGCCGCGCTTGTCGCGCACTTCGCGCATCAGACGCGAATCGAAGCCGCCGCCGCCCAGCACATAGTTGCCGACGAACAGCGGGAAGAAGTCGGGGTCGTTGCGCGCCATGCCCACCACGCCCACCAGCACATGGCTTTGTGTGGAGGGATGCGCGATGCGCGTATCGGATGCGGCCGCCGGCGCGGGCTTCGGCAAGGCCGCCACAGGTGCTGCGTGCGACAAGCCGGCAGCCAGGCGCTGGGCAATGGCTTCGGCCTCGGCGCGCGTGATGTCCCCCATCATCGAAATCACCGCATTGGGCGCGCTGTAATGCGTGCGATAAAACGCCTGCAGGTCGCCCCGCGTCAGCCGCGCGATGGCAGCGGGATCACCTGCCTCATCGCGCGCATAGGGATGCGTTCCATACAGCGCGCGATAGAACGCCTTGCTGGCGACCTCGCCCGGATCGGCTTCGGCCTCGCGTATCGACGCGATCAGGCGCTGCTTTTCGCGCTTGATCACGGCCTGCGGAAAATCGGGGCGCTGCAGCACCTGCGCGAGGACATCGAGCGCCTTGTTCTTTTCCGTGGCGCTCGACAGAGTGCGTAGCGTCACGCCGGCACGATCGCGGTCGAAGCGGCCCGACAGCACCGCGCCGACGTCGGCCAGGCGGTGGGCGATGGTGGTGTCGGACAGCCCGCCCGCGCCCTGGTCGAGCAGGCCGTGGGTCAACTGGGCGAGCCCCGACTTGCCGGCAGGGTCGCGGGCGCTGCCGGCAGGAAAATCCACCGCAACATCGAGCATCGGCAGTTCGCGGCTTTCGACAAAGTACACCCGTGCGCCTTGTGTCGTTTGCCAGTGCTGGATGGCAACCGCAGCCTGCGCCGACAGCGGCAGGCTCAGCAACAGCATCCCCAGGAAACGCAGAACGAACACGTATTTAATTGGCATGGCGAACTCCCGGTACGGCGGCACGGCGCGCCGGTGCGCTCAAAGGCTGCGGGTCGAGTTCGGCCACGTTCAACCGCTCGTCCTGCAACCATTTCTGCGCGACAGCCTGCACCTCGGCAGCTGTCACGGCACGCAGCTTGTCGACACGGCCGGCCAACGCTTCGGGCGGCAAGCCGGCAATCACGTAATCCCCCAACTGCATCGCCTGATAAAACAGGGAATCCTGCTGATAGACGTCGGCCGCGATGACTTGCGCCTTGACCCGCGCGAGCTCAGCTTCGTTGATTCCCTCACGCTGGATGCGCGCAATTTCGGCACGAATCGCCCGCTCCAGTGCGGCCACCGATTTACCCGCCGCAGGCGTTGCATCGATCATGAACATGGCCGGCCCACGCGCGACGGGATCGTAGCCCGCGCTCGCGTTCACCGCGATCTGCTGGGTCTTGACGAGGGTTTTCTGCAGCCGCGCCGAGTCGTTGCCCGACAGCACGCCGGCCAGAATCTGCAAGGCATAGGGCTCGGTGTCCTGCGCCCAGTTTTTCAGCTTGGGCGCGTGCCAGGCCATCAGCAGATAGGGCAGCTGCGCCGGCGCCTTCACCACGATGCGCTTTTCACCCAGTTGGGGCGGCTCGGCCTGCGCCTTGCGTTCAGGCAGGGCGCGCGTGGGCAGTACGCCAAAATACTTCCTGGCCAGCGCGACCACTTCGTCGGCCTTCACATCGCCCGCCACCACCAGGGTGGCATTGTTGGGCGCATACCAGCGGGCATACCAGTCGCGCGCGTCCTGCGCCGTCATACTGGAAAGGTCGTCCATCCAGCCGATGATGGGGCGGCGGTAGGGGTGCGCCTGGTAGGCCGTCGCCATCAGGCGTTCGTACAGCACCGACTGCGGCTGATCGTCGGTGCGAAGGCGCCGCTCTTCCATCACCACCTGGATTTCCTTGGCGAAGAGTTCGTCGCTGATGACGAGGTTGGCCATGCGGTCGGCCTCCAGCTGCATCGCCAGTTCCAGCCGGTCCTTCTGCATCTGCTGGAAATACGCCGTGTAGTCGCGGCTGGTGAAGGCGTTTTCGCGCCCGCCGGCGGCTGCGATGCGCTTGGAGAATTCGCCCGGCGGCACTGTCTGCGTGCCCTTGAACATCATGTGTTCGAGCACGTGCGCCACCCCGGTGGTGCCGTTGAATTCATCCATCGAGCCGGCGCGGTACCACACCTGAGACACCATCACCGGGGCACGACGGTCTTCCTTCACGATGACCCGCATGCCGTTGCCCAGCGTGACGTCCGTCAAGCTTGCCTGCGCGCTGCCCAGCAGCAGCGCCAAACCGATTGCCCATAGGCTGCGCATGTTTTTCCCTCTAGATTGCATGAGTCCGAAACGACGCCGATCCACGACGGGCAGAAGCGCGTGTGGGGTCGACTGTCCGAATGATAAGATACAGCGTCCGTCAACCTGACGTGCTGACTGCCTTTATCCGTGTTTAGTTTCTTCAAGCCCAAACCTGCGCCCGCACCGGAAACGCCCAAGCCCGATGAGGCGGCGGCGCAACCCGCCCCACCGCCATCCGACGAACCGGCCGCTCCGGCGCAACCGCGCCTCGGCTGGGCGCAGCGGCTGAAGCAGGGGCTCGCCAAGACCCGCGACCGGCTCGGCGGACAGTTGTCCGGCCTGTTCGGGGTCGGGCGCAAGATCGACGCCGAGCTGTTCGAGGAACTCGAAACCATCCTCATCACCGCCGACATCGGCGTGGACGCCACCCAGGCGCTGCTCGATTCCCTGCAGAAGACCGTGCGACGCGAAAACCTCACCGAGGCATCCGACCTGCAGGCCGCGCTGAAGCAGGCGCTAGTCGACCTGCTGACCCCGCTGCAGTCGCCGCTCGACGTCACCCCGCACAAGCCCTTCATCCTGATGCTGGCCGGCGTAAACGGCGCCGGCAAGACCACCACCATCGGCAAGCTCGCCAAGCTGTATCAGGCACAGGGCCTGTCGGTGCTGCTGGCGGCGGGCGACACCTTCCGCGCAGCGGCACGCGAACAATTGCAGGTCTGGGGCGAGCGCAACAACGTGACCGTCATCAGCCAGGAAAAAGGCGACTCCGCAGCGGTGATTTTTGATGCCATCCAGGCCGCGACCGCGCGCAAGATCGACGTGGTGCTGGCCGACACCGCCGGCCGCCTGCCGACCCAGTTGCACCTGATGGAAGAGATCAAGAAGGTCAAGCGGGTGATCGAGAAGGCCATTCCCGGCGCGCCGCACGAAGTGCTGCTGGTGCTCGACGCCAACACCGGGCAGAACGCCGTCACCCAGGTCAAGGCCTTCGACGACGCGCTCGGCGTGACCGGTCTCGTGCTGACCAAGCTCGACGGCACGGCCAAGGGCGGCGCCATCGCGGCGATCGCCAAGGCGCGGCCGATCCCGGTGCGCTACATCGGCGTGGGTGAAACCGTCGACGATCTGCGGCCCTTCGATGCGCGCGAATTTGTCGAAGCCATCTTCCCTGTTTGAACCAGCCCACTGCATGATCCAATTCAGTCAGGTCACCAAGCGCTATCCCGGCGGGCACGAGGCCCTGTCCGGGCTCAACCTCTCCATCGAGGCGGGGGAACTAGTCTTCCTGATCGGGCATTCCGGCGCCGGCAAGAGCACCCTGCTGAAGCTCATCGCCGCCATCGAGCGGCCCACCAGCGGCGTGGTGTCGGTCAACGGCCAGAACGTCGGGCGCCTGTCGCACCGCGCCGTGCCTTATCTGCGCCGCAACATCGGTCTGGTGTTTCAGGACCACAAGCTTTTGTTCGACCGCAACGTGATCGAAAACGTGCTGCTTCCGCTCGACATCGCCGGACTCGAACGGCGGGAAGCGATGAAGCGGGCGCGCGCCGTGATCGACAAGGTCGGCCTGCTCAAGCGCGAGAAAGCCAACCCGGTCAGCCTCTCCGGCGGCGAACAGCAGCGCCTGTGCATCGCCCGCGCGCTGGTCAGCCGCCCCGCCCTCTTGCTGGCCGACGAGCCGACCGGCAACCTCGATGCCGGGTACGCGGCAGACATCATGGCCATGTTCCGCGACTTTCATCAGGTCGGGACCACCCTGGTGATCGCCACCCACGACGACCGCGCCATCAGCGCGCTGGGAGGCCGCATCCTCCGGCTCGATCGCGGCAAGGTCGAGGAGGTCCCGGCATGATCGGCTGGCTGCGCCATCAGAAGCATGCGCTCACTGCTGCGCTGCGCCGGCTGCGCTCGCAAGCGTTCACCACCCTGCTCACCGCCCTGGCGATGGGGGTGGCGATCAGCCTGCCGAGCGGGCTGTATCTGGTGCTCGGCAACCTCAGCGGGCTGGCGGGTGACCTTCCGGCCCAGCCTGAAATCAGCGTCTACCTCGACGCCGGGGTGTCGACTGTGCAAAAACAGGCCATCGCCGCACGGCTCAAGCAGCCCGACATCGCCGAGGCCCGCTTTGTGCCCCGGGACGAAGCGCTGGCAGCGCTGAGCGCCGCGCAGGACTTGTCCGACATCACCGCCGGACTGACGCAGAACCCGTTGCCTGACGCCTGGGTGGTCCGGCCGCGCGCGTCATCGCGCGAGGAACTGGCACGGGTGGCGGGCGATCTCGGCAAACTGGCGGGCGTGGCGGAAACACACCTCGACAGCCAGTGGGCCGACCGCCTGCAGGCCGCGCTCGCCATCGGCCGCACAGGCGTCTGGCTGCTGGGCGGGCTGTTCGCCATCGCGCTCGTCGCCATCTCGGGCAATGCCATCCGCGCCCAGGTCCTGGCCCGACGCGACGAAATCCTGGTCAGCCGGCTGATCGGCGCCACCGACCGCTACATCCGGCGTCCCTTTCTTTACGTGGGCGCGTTGCAGGGCCTCCTGGGTGGCCTGGCGGCTGGCGGGGTGCTGGCCGCGGCGGGCGGCGTATTGCGCGCGCCGGTCGACCGGTTGGCCGGCCTGTACGGGTCGGCCTTTCATCTGC
>JAJYXG010000046.1:0-6069 GCA_021791095.1 Pseudomonadota bacterium | reverse complement strand
CACCCCCACCACCATCAACAGCAACGCCTACGCGCGCGCCATCCACGACTATGCGCCCGACTCGCGCATCCATTCGCAGGCCTGCGCGCTGTTCGTGCCGCTGGTGGAGGAAGGCTGGCTCGACCACGAGGTCACCCGGCTGACCGCGCAGGATTACCTGAAGCCGCTGATGGCCGAACACATCGACACCCTGGTGCTGGGCTGCACCCACTACCCGCTGCTGAAACCGCTGCTGCGCCAGGTCGTCGGCGACAAGGTGGAACTGGTCGATTCCGCCGAAGCCATGGCCGAGCAGGTTGCCACAGTCCTGGCCGACAAGAAGCTGGCCAACCCCGGCCCGGCCCAGCCGCGCTACGACTTCTACGTCACCGACGTGCCGCTGCGCTTCCAGACCATCGGCGAGCGCTTTCTGGGGCGCACGCTCAACAACGTGCACGTGGTGAAGTGGTGATCACAAAGCCCCACGCATGATCCGGGTCAACGCCCAGATCGAACTCGACGAGCGCGAAATCCAGGAAGACTTCGTGCGCGCCTCGGGCCCCGGCGGGCAGAACGTCAACAAGGTGTCGACCGCCGTGCAACTGCGTTTCGACGTCGCCCATTCCCCCTCGCTGCCCGACCCGGTGCGCGCCCGCCTCATGGCCCTGGCCGGCCGCCGCATCACCCAGGGCGGCGTGCTGATCCTCTCAGCCGAACGCTATCGCAGCCAGCGGCGCAACCGCGACGATGCGCTGGAACGGCTGTTCGAGTTGATTCGCGAAGCCTGCGAAGTGGAGACGCCGCGCCACCCCACCCGACCCACGCTGGCATCGAAGAAACGCCGGCTGGACAGCAAGCAACGGCGGGGCGAAACCAAGAAGCTGCGCACCCTGAAGCCGGGGACGGAGAACTGACCGTTACCGGATTCATTTCGTGCAGACCGCGTCGCAAAATCGCTGCACCTCGGCCTGGCCGAGCTCGCCGTCCAGCGTGAAATCGGCGAGCGGCCGCTTGAAGGCCTTGCGGCTGATGAAGCGGAACAGGCGTTCCATCTCGCCGAAGAAAAAATACGGATGATAGTGGCTGGAGACCCCCAAGCGGCCCACGACCGTCGCGCCGCGCGCACGAAGGCGCAATGCCAGCGGCTCGAAGAGCATCTCCAACTCGAAGACCTTGAGCGGCGGACCGCAAAAGGTCGCGAAGGGCGCAACCCGTTTGCCTTCCAGGCCACGGACCGTCTTCAGCCAGCGGGCCACCGGAAAGGAGGCATAGAGCCACTTCGGCGTACCCAACAGCACCAGGTCGTAGGCGGACACGTCGGGAAAGGAGAGCGGCCGGATCGCTTGCTCCGGCTGAGGATAGATCCGGTGCCAGACGCAGCGGAACCGCGCGCTCAACAGATAGACGGGTAGAAGGGGCAGTAGCGGAAGCAGCGGGAGCGGCAGCAGCCACTTGTTCCAGTCTCGCTCGACCCGGATGGCCTCGGTGTCGACGGCATAACCGCGCTGGCGTATTTCATTTGCAAGCACCTCTGCCAGCCTGGCGGTATGTCCCGTTCGCGAATAGTGGACGATCAGGGCGCGCGGGCAATTCAGTTCACCGGAAAACATTCAGAAAACCCGCTAGATTGATCTATTGGGGCCATTAATCGCTGTGGTTGATATATTGCACAGCGCGGCGACCGCGGGCAATGCTGAAGCGCGGGAGAGACGCGCAACCGGAGAACTGCCATGGCGAGACACGCGATCGATTACATTCTGAAAGCCGCGAGTCAGCGAATGCACCTGTGTTGGCTGGTGCTGGTCATGCTGGCAGCAGTTCCGGCAGCGGCGAACGAGGCCGATCTTCTGCCGCGCTTGCAGCAGGGCGGACACGTGCTGATGATGCGGCACGCTCACGCGCCCGGATTTGGCGATCCCCCCCTGTTCACTCTGGACAACTGCGATACCCAGCGCAACCTGGATCACAATGGTCGGGTGCAGGCGGCCGCGGTCGGCAACTGGCTGCGCGACCACGGCATCCAGGGCGCGCGGGTCTATTCCAGCCAATGGTGTCGATGCCAGGAAACTGCGAAGTTGCTCAAGCTCGGCCCGGTGACCCTCCTACCCGCGCTGAATTCGTTCTTCGCGCGCCCGCAGGACCGCTTGAACAGCCTTGTCGCGCTGAACGCGTTTTTGGCCCGGCAAGCTGCGGACGGCCCCCTGCTCATCCTGGTGACCCACCATGCCAACATCCAGGCAGTGACCGGCTTCAGCATTGGCTCGGGCGAGGCGGTGATGCTGCAACTGCAGCCAGGTGATGCGCCGCGCGTGGTGGGACAGCTTGACTTCGGACGTGCAGACACCCGCACGAGCCCGAAATAAAGCGAATCGGGGGATCTTTCGCGCTCAGCCGAACGTCAGCCCCATCGCCTCGCGCACGTCGCGCATGGTGTCACGCGCCAGTTCCTGCGCCTTCTCGCAGCCATCGGCGAGGATATTGCGCACCTGGTCTGGGCTGTCTTCGTAATACTTGGCGCGCTCACGGATCGGCGCGAGCTCGGCAAGCACGGCGTCGATCACCGGCTGCTTGCATTCGATGCAGCCGATGCCAGCGCTGGTGCAGCCAGCGGTGACCCACTGGCGCACGCCGTCGTCCGAATACACCAGGTGGAACTGCCACACCGGACAGTTGGCCGGGTTGCCGGGGTCGGTGCGGCGCACGCGCGCGGGGTCGGTCGGCATGGTGCGGATTTTCTTTGTGACCGCCTCCGGGTCTTCGCGCAGGGCAATGGTGTTGTTGTAGGACTTGGACATTTTCTGGCCGTCCAGCCCGGGCATCTTCGAGGCTTCGGTCAGCAACGCCTCGGGTTCGGCGAGGATCATCTTGCCGGAGCCTTCGAGGTAGCCGAACAGGCGCTCGCGGTCGTTCAGCGACAGGTTCTGCGCATCGTTCAGCAGCGCCTTGGCGGATTCCAGCGCCTCGCTGTCGCCCTTTTCCTGATAGGCGGTGCGGCACTCCTCGTACACGCGCGCCTTCTTCGAGCCGAGTTTCTTCACTGCGGCGCGCGCCTTGTCCTCAAAGTCGGGTTCTCGACCGTACATATGGTTGAAACGGCGTGCCAGTTCGCGGGTGAATTCGACATGCGGAATCTGGTCTTCGCCCACCGGGACCAGATTGGCGCGGTAGATCAGAATGTCGGAACTCATCAACAGCGGATAGCCGAGGAAGCCGTAGGTCGAGAGATCCTTGTTCGACAGCTTTTCCTGCTGATCCTTGTAGGTCGGCACGCGTTCCAGCCAGCCCAGCGGCGTCATCATCGACAGCAGCAGATGCAGTTCGGCATGCTCGATCACGCGCGACTGCACGAACAGCGTCGCCTGTGCCGGATCGACGCCGGCGGCGAGCCAGTCGATCACCATGTCGCGCGCGTTCTCGTCGATCACCTGAGGGCTGTCGTAATGCGTGGTCAGCGCGTGCCAGTCGGCGACGAAGAACAGGCACTGGTATTCGTTCTGCAGGCGCAGCCAGTTTTTGAGCACGCCGTGGTAGTGGCCAAGATGCAGGCGCCCGGTGGGGCGCATGCCGGAGAGAACGCGGTCGGAATACATTTTCGGTTAGGCGTAAAAGGTAAGGAAATAGACAATCAGGACAGCACGACCTGGATCAGGCCGACCAGCTGCGCGGGATCGAGGCCGGTGACCAGTGCCGTGAGGCCGATGAACAGGCTGATCAGCGGCCACAGGATGATGCCGAGGATGCCGGTGAACATGAGACCGAGCAGAATGAACAGGCCGTAAGGCTCCAGCCGGGCGAACTGCATGGCCTGCTTCACCGGCAGCAGACTCACCGCAATGCGGCCGCCGTCGAGCGGCGGCAGCGGAATCAGATTCAAGGCCATCAGGATGACGTTGATGAACACGCCGGCGGCGCCCATCAGCATCAGCGGCGCGCTGGCAAAGCCGCTGCCGAGCGCATGGCCAAGCTGGATCATCAGCGCCCAGAAAACGGCCATGACGAAGTTGATGCCGGGGCCTGCGGCGGCCACCCACAGCATGTCCTGCTTGGGGCGACGCAGCTGGGCGAAATTGACCGGCACCGGCTTCGCCCAGCCGAACAGGATGGCGCCGCCGCCGAGCAATTTACTGGTCAGCAGAATCACCAGCGGCACGAGTATCGTGCCCACCGGGTCGATGTGCTTGAGCGGGTTGAGCGTGATGCGCCCCGCTGCCGCAGCGGTCATGTCGCCGAAATAGCGTGCGACATAGCCGTGCGCGGCCTCGTGCAGGGTAATGGCGAAAATCACCGGCAATGCAAACACGGCGATTTTCTGGATCAGGGTCAATTCCATGCAGGATCAGGCCTCGAAATCCGAGGTGTCGCCCTTGCCGAAACGCAGCACGACGGGCGTATCGGTGGTGAGGTCGACCACGGTGGTCGGCGTGAGCCCGCAGGCGCCGCCGTCGATGACCAGATCGACCTGGTGCTCGAGGCGTTCACGGATTTCCCACGGTTCGGTCAGCGGCACGTCCTCGCCATACAGCAGCAGGGTGGATGACAGGATGGGCTCGCCCAGTTCGTCCAGCAGCGCCTGCACGATGGGATGCGCGGGCACCCGCAAACCGATGGTGTCGTGCTTCTTGTGCAGCAGCCGCTTCGGCACCTCGCGGGTGCCGCGCAGGATGAAGGTGTAGGCGCCCGGGGTATGCGCCTTCAGAAAGCGGAACTGGGTGTTGTCGACCTGGGCGTAGCGCCCGAGCTCGGACAGGTCGCGGCAGACCAGCGTGAGGTCGTGCCCGGTGTCGAGCCCGCGCACCGACAGCAGCCGCATCGCCGCTTCCTTGTCGCCGACGTGGCAGCCGAGCGCATAGCACGAGTCGGTGGGGTAGACGATCACGCCACCGCGCTTGAGGATGTCGACCGCCTGCTGGATCAGCCGCAGCTGCGGGTTGTCGGCATTGATATTGAAAAATTGCGCCATGCGGTCTCAGGCCAGGGAAGGAGAAAAATGGTCAGTCAGTTCCGGCCAGCCCTGCCACACCGGCTGGCAGTAATGCGGCAGCGCGGGCAGGCGGCCAATGTCGATGCCCTCGCCCGGTGCATGGAAGTCTGCGCCGCGCGAGGCCTTGAGGCCGAAGGCGCGCGCCAGGTCGGCGAACTTGCCGTACTCAGACGGATGGTGGCTGCCGGTGATGACCTCGATGCCCTCGCCGCCGAGCGCGCGGAAGACATCGAGCAGCAGGTGCAGTTCGCGCGCGTTGAATGCGTAGCGCCCGGGGTGTGCAACCACCGCCATGCCGCCGCTGGCGCGGATCCAGCCGACGGCGTTTTCCAGCGAGGTCCATTCGTGCTCGACGTAGCCGGGATTGCCGCGCGTGAGGTAGCGGCGAAACGCGCTGCGCATGTCGGGCGCGTGGCCCTGCGCCACCAGCCAGCGCGCAAAGTGGGTGCGCCCCACCATCTCTTTGTTGACGGCGTAGCCATGGGCGCCCTCGTAGGCGCCGGCGATGCCGGACTTTGCCAGATCGTCGCCCATGCGGCGGGCGCGTTCGATGCGTCCGACACGGATGCTGGCGAGGCCGGCGACCAGCTCGGGATGGCTGGGGTCAATGCGCAGGCCGACGATATGCACAGTCTGGCCACCCCAGCTCACCGATATTTCGACCCCGGGGATCAAAATCAGCCCGGTCTCATCTGCCGTCGCCTGCGCGGCAGCGATCCCCGCCACGTCGTCGTGGTCGGTCAGGGCAAGTGCGTGCACGCCGTTGGCCGCCGCACGCGCGACGACTTCGGCGGGTGGCAGCATGCCGTCAGACACATTGGAATGGCAATGCAGATCGATATTGAGCATCGATGATCAGGTTCGGACGACCAGGGCCAAAAGCGCTTGGTCAGGAGGGGGAATCATAGCAAAATACCCCGTCACCCGAATTGCAGCCCGCTGCCGAGCTATCCCAATAATGAGAAAACTCCTGTTTGACCTTTTCCCCATCATCGTTTTTTTCGTCGCCTACAAAATTGGCGACGCCAATGCCGAAGCCACGCGCGCCTTCATGGCCGGCCTCGGCCTGCCGCAACCGGCGGGTGCCGGCGAAAAACCCGGCATCTATC
>JAJYXG010000120.1:0-6097 GCA_021791095.1 Pseudomonadota bacterium | reverse complement strand
CCGGCTTCCTTGTGGCCGTTGATGAACCACTGCACCTTCTTCGGTTCGTATTTCTCGGTGTCGACGTTCATCGCCTTCATCAGCCGCTTGATCGCCGACAGCTGGTCCTGGCTGTCCAGAATCTGGAACGATTGCGGCAGTCCGGCTTCGCGGTAATGCGTGCGCAGCAGGCGGTTGGCCAGGCCGTGGAAGGTGCCGACCCACATGCCGCGCGTGTTGATCGGCAGCATGGACGAAATGCGGGTGAGCATCTCCTTGGCCGCCTTGTTGGTGAAGGTCACCGCGAGGATGCCGTGCGGCGACACCTGCCCGGTCTGGATCAGCCACACGATGCGCGTGGTCAGCACCCGCGTCTTGCCCGAGCCGGCACCCGCCAGAATCAGCGCGGATTCGTGCGGCAGCGTGACGGCAGCGCGCTGTTCGGGGTTGAGGTTTTCCAGCAGATGCTTGTGCCCTTCAGGGTAGGCGGACATACGGGGGTAAAATCGAGCAATCAATGACGAATTATAAGGGGGGAGCGATGGTGAAAATCCTGTTTTTCGGCGATCTGGTGGACACGCTCGGCATGGCGTCGGACGAAATCGCCCTGCCGCCCGACGTGACCGACGTCGAGCGTCTGCTGTTCGTGCTGTCCAAACGCGGCGAGATGTGGAAGAAGATGCTGCTCGGCAATCCCAAGCTCAACATCACCATCAACAAGCAGTTCGCCGACAAGTCCGCGCCGGTCAGGGATGGCGACGAGATTGCGCTGGTAGGGTTCGCGGTGGTTTGACCGTGCAGCGTCCCGGCCTGCGGCGTTTCTTCCATGATTACGGGCGCATAGCCATGCCTGCCTTCAGTCCGTCCCGTTCCCTGTTGGCAGGCGTCATCGTCTTTCTGCTCGCTGCCGCGTTGTCGGGCGCGATCGTCTGGCAACTGGAACAGCATGCCATCGAACGCGAGCGGGTGCGCGTTGCGCATCTGGCAGGCGACCATGTCCATGCGATCGAGCACACCATCGAGCATGCCCTGTCTGCGGCGCATGCGCTGGCAGCCATGGTGCGCCAGGGCAACGGCGCCGTGTCCGATTTCGAGACGACTGCAGGCAAGATGCTGCCGTTTTACCCGGGCGTATCCGAGCTGGCGCTGGCCCCCGGCGGGGTGATCCGGGACGTTGCACCGATGGCGGGGAACGAGCGGGCGGTCGGCCTGGACCTGCTGGCCTCTCCGGCGCAACGCAAGGAGTCCCTGAATGCCCGGGACAGCGGCAGGCTGACCCTGGCCGGACCGCTTGAACTGGTGCAGGGCGGAACCGGGGTCGTCGGGCGGCTGCCGGTTTTTCTGGAAGACGGCAGCGGGCGCTCGGTTTTCTGGGGCTTTACCCTTGTCGTGATGCGCCTGCCCGGCGGGCTGGACATGGCCCACTTGTCGAGCCTGGATCATCAGGGTCTGGCTTACGAGCTGTGGCGCGTCCAGCCGGATAGCGGAAAGAAGCAGATCATCGCCCGTTCATCGCCGGCGCCCCTGGTCGAACCCGTGGAGCAGGCCCTGCAAGTCCCCAATGCCACCTGGACGCTGAGCGTTGCGCCGGCCAGGGGCTGGGCTCATCCGCTCGCGATCTGGACGCGCCTGGCGCTGGGCATCCTCGTCAGCCTGCTGCTGGGCTATCTGGCGAGGATTTTTTTCGAGTTGCGGGCGCAAAAGCAGCTGCTCGAAGCGCGCGTTGCCCGGCGCACCGCCGAAATTCTTGCGGCGCAGCGCCAGTTGAAGTCCACCCTCAACGCGCTCCCAGACCTGGTCTGGCTGAAGGATGCGGACGGCGTCTTCCTGGGCTGCAACCCGATGTTCGAACGGTTTTTCGGCGCCCGCGAGGCGGACATCGTCGGCAAGACCGACTACGACTTTGTCGACCGCGAGCAGGCGGACTTCTTTCGCGAGCACGATCGCAAGGCGATGGGCGCCGGAAAACCCAGCATCAACGAGGAATGGCTGAGCTTCGCCGACGATGGCAGCCGCAGGCTGTTTGAAACGATCAAGACGCCCATGCTGGATGACGACGGGCAACCCGTCGGCGTGCTGGGTGTCGCCCGCGACATCACCAAGCGCGCGCAGGCGGAACAGGCGCTTCTGCAATCCCGGCAGCAGGCGCAGCAATACCTGAACATCGCCGGTGTGATGCTGATTGCGCTCGATGCCGATGGCCGGGTGCAGCTCGTCAACCACAAGGGCTGCGACATGCTGGGCGCGCCCGAGGCGGAGATCCTGGGCAAGGACTGGGTCGGCCATTTCCTGCCAGAACGCGTGCGGCAGGACGTCAGGGAGAATGTCGCCCGGATGATGAAGGGCGAGATCGCACCCGTCGAGTACATGGAAAATGCCATCCTGACCCCCAAGGGCGAGGAACGCATGGTTGCCTGGCACAACGTGCTGCTGCGGGACGAATCGGGCCGGATCAACGGCATACTCGCTTCGGGAGAGGACATCACCGAACGCAAGCTGGCGGAGCAGGCCTTGCGCGATTCCCGCGAGAGCCTGCGGCTGCTGCTCGATTCGATGGCCGAGGCGGCCTATGGCGTGGATTTCGAGGGCAACTGCACCTTCGCCAACCGGGCCTTCCTGAAAATACTGGGCTACCAGAACGAGGACGAGGTGCTGGACAAGCGCATCCACGCGCTCATCCATCATTCTCGTGCCGACGGCAGTGCCTATCCGGAAAGCGAATGCAGCATTCATCGTGCCTATCTGTCGAACCAGGCGATGAACGTCTCCGACGAGGTGTTCTGGCGCAAGGACGGCGTGGCGATCCCGGTCGAATACTGGTCGAACCCCATCGTCACCGACGGCGTGGTGGTGGGGGCGATTGCGACCTTCATCGACATCACCAAGCGCCAGCAGGCCGAGGCGCAGCTGGCCCTCGCCGCCAAGGTGTTCGAGCAGAGCGGCGAAGGGATCCTCATCACCGATGCGCAGGGCACCATCATCATGGTCAACCAGGCATTCACCGCCATCACCGGCTACAGCGAGGCCGAAGCGCTGGGGAAGACACCGGGCATGCTGGCTTCGGGGCGCCATGACCAGGCCTTCTACCGTGCGATGTGGGAAGCCATTTCCACGCAGGGGCGCTGGCAGGGCGAGGTGTGGAATCGTCGCAAGGACGGGGGGCTGTATCCGGAACTGCTCTCGATCATCCGGGTGCTCGATGCGCAAGGCGCAGTCACCCACTACATCGGCATTTCAAGCGACATCACCCAGCACAAGCAAGCACAGGCGCGCATCCAGCGGCTGGCGCACTTCGATCCGCTCACCGGGCTGCCGAACCGGGCCCTGCTCAACGATCGCGTCCGGCACGATCTCAGTACGGCCCAGCGCAATCATGCCGAGCTGACGATCATGTTCGTCGATCTCGACCACTTCAAGAACGTCAACGACACGCTCGGCCATCGCATCGGCGACGCATTGCTGGTCGAGGTCGCCGATCGCCTGAAGGGGGTGGTGCGCGAAGTGGACACGGTTTCGCGCCAGGGCGGCGACGAGTTCATCCTGCTCCTGCCCGACACCGGAGCCGAAGGCGCGGCGCACGTGGCGGGAAAACTGCTGGAAGCCGTCGGACAGCCCTTTCAGATCGAGGGTTTCGAGCTGAGCGTGACCCTGTCCATCGGCATCGCCCTGTACCCCGGCGACGGCGAGGATTTCGAATCGCTTTCCAAATGCGCCGATGCGGCCATGTACCGTGCCAAGCACGACGGCCGCAATACCTACCGTTACTTCACAGCGGAAATGCAGGCGCGGTCGGCCCACAGCCTGCAAATGGAAAACGCGCTGCGGCGTGCGGTGGAGCGCAATCAGCTGCAATTGCACTATCAGCCCCAGATCTCGCTGCAGGATGGCTGTCTCATCGGCATCGAGGCGCTGCTGCGCTGGGAACATCCGGAACTCGGCATGATTGCGCCGGCCGACTTCATCCCCATCGCGGAAGAAAGCGGCCAGATCCTGCCCATCGGGGAATGGGCGCTGCGCAGCGCCGTCCGGCAGATGAAAGCGTGGATCGACGCCGGCCTGACGCCGATGACGATGTCGGTCAACCTGTCGGCCGTGCAGTTCCGTCATCCGCATCTGCCGGAGCTGGTGACGCAGATTCTCGACGAGACCGGCCTGGCGCCGCAGAACCTGGAGCTGGAACTGACCGAGAGCGTCGCCATGGACGACGCGCCGGCGGCCATCGCCGTGATGGACCGGCTGAACGCGCGCGGCATTCGCATGTCGATCGACGACTTCGGCACCGGCTATTCCTCGCTCAGCTATCTCAAGCGCTTCAAGGTCCACCGGCTCAAGATCGACCAGTCCTTCGTGCGCGACATCGGCGAAGACCCGGAAGACCGCGCCCTCGTCAGCGCCATCATCAGCCTGGCGGGAAGCCTGGGGCTGCTTACCATCGCCGAAGGCGTCGAAACCGAAGGGCAGCTGGACTTCCTGCGCGAACAGGGGTGCAACGAGGTGCAGGGCTATTACTTCAGCAAGCCGAAGCCGGCCGACGCGTTCGAGGCATTCGTGCGTGCAGACTACCCTGCGGCCTGGCGAGAGCGCTGACCGTTTCGCCGGGTCGCCAACAAAAACGGAGCCATCGGGCTCCGTTTTTGTTGGGGGAAACAAGGGGTCACTTGTTCTTGTTCGCGATCATGTCCTGGATGATCGGTGCCAGGATCAGTTCCATGGCGAAGCCCATCTTGGCGCCCGGCACCACGATGGTGTTGCGGCGCGACATGAAGGAATTCGGGATCATGTTCAGCAGGTAGGGGAAGTCGACGCCATCCGGATTGCGGAAGCGGATCACGATGAAGCTTTCGTCCGGCGTCGGAATGTCGCGCGTGATGAAGGGGTTGGAGGTGTCGACCGTCGACACGCGCTGGAAGTTGATGTCGGTGCGCGAGAACTGCGGGGTGATGTAGTTCACGTAGTCCGGCATGCGGCGCAGGATGGTGTCGACGATGACGTCGGCCGAATAGCCGCGCTCGGCGCCGTCGCGGTGGATTTTCTGAATCCATTCGAGGTTGACGATGGGCACCACGCCGATGCCGAGGTCGACGTACTGCGAGACGTCGACGTCGTCGGTCTTCACCAGGCCGTGCAGGCCCTCGTAAAACAGCACGTCGGAGCCGGCGGGCACGTCTTCCCACGGGGTGAACTCGCCGGGGTTGAGGCTGGTGTTGAGGCGCTGGTTGTGCTCGGCGGCCTCCTCGTCGCTGTGGATGTAATAGCGCTTCTTGCCGCTGCCGGTTTCGCCATAGGTCTTGAACAGCTCGGCCAGCTTGTCGAAGTGATTGGCTTGCGGGCCGAAGTGGCTGAAGTGCATGTTGCCTTCGCCTTCGGCCTTCTTCACGGCTTCCTTGAACTCCACGCGCGACAGGCTGTGGAAGCTGTCGCCCTCGATCACGGCGGCATTGATTTTTTCGCGGAAGAAAATGTGCTCGAACGCGCGCTTGACGGTGGTGGTGCCGGCGCCGGATGAACCCGTGACCGCAATGACGGGATGCTTCTTGGACATGCTGGGACTCCCTGAAGGATGGCTGAAAATGATGCGAAAACGCAGCATTTTACCCGTGCGGGGAGGGGCTTGTCACCCGCGCGGCCGGGCGCGGGCGAGTGCATGCCTGCAGGGTGAATTCGAGCCGCCCTTCCCATTTCTCGAACGCGGCAGCGGCGCAGGCGGCGTCCTGGTCGCCACCGGGGGGCGCAGCGCGGGCCGTGTTCCCGGTCATGCCCATGCCGGGCTGCCACGGGCGGGCGGTATAATCGGCCGCCCTGATTCTATGCGGTTGTCGCGATGCAAGAAAAATACCTTCCGTCGGAAATCGAGCGCGCCGCGCAGGCGCGGTGGGCGGCCAGCCAGGCCTACCGCGCCTGCGACGTCTCCGAGCGCCCCAAATACTATTGCCTGTCGATGTTTCCCTACCCCTCGGGCAAGCTGCACATGGGGCACGTGCGCAACTACACCATCGGCGACGTGCTGGCGCGCTACCACGCGATGCGCGGCTACAACGTGATGCAGCCGATGGGCTGGGACGCCTTCGGCCTGCCGGCGGAGAACGCCGCGATCGCCAACAACGTGCCGCCCGCGGCG
>JAJYXG010000040.1:0-6254 GCA_021791095.1 Pseudomonadota bacterium | reverse complement strand
AAAACCCTGGCCACCCAGTCCACGGCCCGTCGCATCGCCTACCACCCGCCCTGCACCCTGCAGCACGGGCAAAAGCTCACCGGCGGCGTCGAGGCCCTGCTGACCGACGCCGGCTTCGACCTCACCCTGGTGGCGGAAAAACACCTGTGCTGCGGCTCGGCCGGCACCTATTCGATCCTGCAGCCTGAGATCGCCGGCCAGCTCAAGGCACGCAAGCTGGGCAGCCTTACGGCGGGCCAGCCCGAACTGATCGCTACCGCCAACATCGGCTGCCTCACCCACCTGCAATCGGGCAGCAGTATTCCGGTCAAGCACTGGGTGGAACTTCTGGACGAGGCGCTTGCCGCATCCTGACACCCTTCAGGAGGCCCGCATGATTTTCAGACAGCTGTTCGAACCCGTTTCCAGCACCTACACGTACCTCGTCGGCTGCGAGGAAACCGGCCAGGCATTGCTCATCGACCCGGTGCTGCCGACCTGGGAGCGCGACCTCGCCGAGGTCAACAAGCTGGGGCTCACGCTCGCGTACACGGTCGAGACGCACATCCACGCCGACCACATCACCTCGGCGAAGAAGCTGAAGGAGGTCGCCGGCAGCCGTATCGCCGGCCCCGCGCTCGATGCGCTGCCGTGCACCGATGTAGGCATCGTCGACGGCACACCGTTCAGGATGGGCTCGGTCGAACTCGCGACTATCCACACCCCCGGCCACACCGACAACCACTTCGCCTATGCCCACGCCGGCCGCCTCTACACCGGCGACGCGCTGCTGATCGAGGCCTGCGGCCGCACCGACTTCCAGAGCGGCGATCCGGCGGCGCTGTACCACTCGGTGCGCGGCAAGCTGTTCGCGTACGACGACGACACCCTGGTCTACCCGGCGCACGACTACGAGCAGCGCCGCATCAGCACCATCGGCCAGGAAAAGGCGCGCAACCCCCGCCTGGGTGGCGAGCGAACGCTGGAGGACTTCGTCGCGCTGATGAACAATCTGAAGCTCGCCTATCCCAAGTTCATCGACTACGCCGTTCCCGGCAACCGCGAATGCGGCACCTGCCCGCCCGGCGTGCCGGATCACCTGCAGCAGTATTGCGCGCAGATAGCCGAGAGCCGACAGGGTTGATGAAGCGCAGCCCGCAAGCGACAAAGCAAGGGACTAGGTTTGGAGATCGTCCGGCCGATTGTAATTGACGAACGCTTCGGCATCGAAGCATACCGTCGTCGAAGCCAGTCCAGCCTGCCAGTGGCGCACCGCACGCTCGCCGCGCGCCAGAAACGCGGCGAGATCGTCGCGCTGGTCGGTGCGCACGATGAAGCAGCTGTGGTGCACGCGCGTCTCGTCCGCTGCCACCGCCAGCGGCACCTTCTCCACCTGCGCCGCCTCCAGCAGGCGCAGCGCCAGATCGGCGGGCAGATGCGGCGTGTCGCACGACGCCACCAGCAGCCAGTCTGCCGTCACCGCGTCGAGTGCCGTCAGCACGCCCGCCAGTGGGCCGGGGAAGTCCGGCAGGGTGTCGGGCAGCACGCGGTAGCCGTACGTCGCGTAGGTGTCGAGATTGCGATTGGCGCTGATGACGACTTCCCCGACCTGCGGCGCCAGCGCAGCGAGTGCCCATTCGATCAGCGGATATCCCTGATACTCGACCAACCCCTTGTCGGCACCACCCATGCGGCGGCCCTCGCCGCCCGCCAGGATGACGGCAGCGACCCGCGCACTCGCCATTCCCTTAGTGGCGACCATACAGATGGAAACGGTCGGTTCGATCGCCGGGTCGGGCGCCTTCCCACTGTTTGACCCAATCGGCCGGGATGTGCGGCTCGACCTCGCGGCGGCGGGTTTCCACCAGCAGCCAGGTGCAGCCGACATCCGCCGGGACGAGTTGCCGTCCGCTGTGATAGGCCAGCAGCAGGCGCTGCTCGCTGCGCACCTCGTGGGTCTGAACGCATTCCCCGGGCGGGACCCGCGCCGCCAGTTCCGCCGCCACGCTGACATAGGAGAGGCGGCGGTCGAGCGGCGCCAGAAACAGCGCCATCAGCAGTACCCAGACGAAAGTCATGCTTGCCGTCCAAACCAGCATGGGGCGCAGCGGCGCGCGCTGGACGCGCGTCAGAAAGCCGATCCAGACCAGCGTGACGACGAGGCCCAAGGCCAGCGCCCACGGACGCAATTCGCCGACGCCGGTCATCCCCAGCTTGATCAGCCGCGCAGCCAGCCGCGACGGACTGCCGAGGTCATGTGCGCTCCAGTAGACCCACAGCACCAGTCCGAGAAAGCCGAACAGCATCAACGCAAACCACAACAAGGCATTGGCTGCGCCGCGTCGCAGGGTGAACAGCCCATTTGCACCGAGCAGCGCAAGCGGCAGCAGAAGGATGAGGCCCTGTTCCTCGCCGGGGTGCGCGTCGAAAGCGTACAGGCCGAGCAGGCCGAGCAGCGCGCCGATCGGCAACACGATGCCGGGCGTGCGCCACTGGCGCCGCCCGCGATAGACTGCCCACGCCGCCAGCGGCCAAGCCGGCCACGCGTACCAGCCGAGGATGCCGGGATAATAGCCGGGACGCAGACCATCACCGCCCAGCCAGCGTTGCAGGTTGAATACGTGGCGCAATGGAATCTGCTGCACAGCCAGAAATGCCAGCCATGCTGCACCGAACAGCAGCGTGCCGCCCACGCCCCAGGCCAGTGCACGGCGCGGCACCGGACTGCGGTACTCCGTCAGGCGCAGCGGCAACAACGCAGCCAGCAACAGAAACAGCAGTGCTTCCGCCGCGCCACCGGCAAGCAGCATCAAGGCGCCGCCGCCGCCCAGCGCCCAGGCACTCCGCGTGTCCTGCGGCAGGCTGGCAATCCCGTACAGCATCACCGCGGCGGCGGCCAACTGGGCGGTTGCGGCATTGAGTTCGTGGCCGCGCACCAACAGGCCCATGCAGCCCAGCAGGGTCAGCGCGGCCGCCCAGCCCGCTTCTGCGCCATACATCACCCGGGCCGCGCGCGCGACAAAAAACAGCGCCAGCGCGATGAACAGCCCCGAGGCCAGCCGCGCACCATCGGCCAGTTCCAGGATCGGCGAGGTGAGCCAGGCCGTCGCCATCGCCGCCCAGTAATACAAAGGTGGCGTGGCTGATACGGCTTGCGGCGCCGCGCCGCTTTGCAGCAGCAGCCACAGCTGCACGAAGTGCTCGCCGTCGCCGCCCTTCCATGGCGCGTGCCCGATCAGGCCCGGCAGCAACCAGGCTGCGCAGAGCAGCAGCAACCCAAGCTGGGGGAGAGAAAACGCGCGCTTACTGAACAATTTTGAGAAGCTGGCCCGGCTTGGGCTCGCCACTGGGATAGAGATCGTTCATCAGGCGCAACTGGCTTTCGGCGTCAGCGCCCAACGGCGACTGCCGCGCGAGCGTTGCCATCGTCATGCCGGGCTGTGCCGTGATCAACTGCAGCAGATGCGGCCGCGCCGCCTGCCGCTCGGCCGGGGTGATCGCACGAAAGCTGTTGATCGCCGCGCGCAGGGTGTTGCGTTCGCGCTCGTAGACAGGCTTGTCCTTCGCCATGCCGGCGATCAGATATTGCGTGCCGTTGAACACCACGACCGCCACCACCACAGGCTTGCCCTGCTGCGCGCCGGCGGCGAATGCGGCCGGGTAACCGCTCAGGCTCCCTCTGTCGTAGCGCGCGCCTGCATCGAGCTTGACGCCTTTCTGCAGCGTTTCCAGCGCCCTGTCATGCTTCGGCCCCTGCTGAAGTTCGACCACCGCGTCGCCCTTGGGACTCAGCGCGATCACCCGGTCGGGCCGGTTCTGCACCCGCCAGCCTGGCGGGAACTGGATCGCCAGACCGAGCTTTTCATGCAGCAGCGCATTGTTGCGGATCAGGCCCTGATCGGGGCTGTCGCCGAAATAGACGCCGGCCATCTTCTGCAGGTAGTCGCTGCGGCCCTCGCGCGGGTTGGCGACGGTGTATTTGTTCGCCTCCCCCACCACCTGCCTGAGGCGTGCATCGTTGCTGGGGTGGGTGTCGAAGGTGCCGTGGTAGGTGCGCGGCTGGCGGCCGTCGCGCTTGGCCTGTTCGGCGGAAAACAGTTCCTGGTTTTTCAGCACGCCGATGACCTCGATCATCGCCTGCGGACGGTAGCCGGTCCTGGCCAGATATTCGGCGCCGAGGCGGTCGGATTCCAGTTCGTGTTCGCGGCCGTAACCGGAGGTCCAGGCCTGCGCCAGCGTCTGCAGCAGCGACGCGCCCGCCTGGTTGTTCAGTCCCGGAACCAGGATCGACCCCAGTACCGCGCCCAGGCCGACCGCGGTGGACGCGCTTTGCTGGCGCACGCCGTGGCGCGCGGTGACGTGGCCGATTTCGTGACCGACCACTCCGGCCAGTTCGGCCTCGGAATTCAGGTACGCCATGATGCCGCGGGTAATGTAGACATAGCCGCCGGGCAGGGCGAAGGCGTTGACATCGGGGCTGTCGACGACGGTGAAATGCCATTGCAGGTTCGGCCGGTGGCTTTGCTGCGCCAGCCGCTGGCCGACGCCGTTCACGTAGGCCTGCAGCGCCGGGTTATCCAGCGCCGCGTATTCCTTCAGCACATCCGCGTGCGCCTGCGCGCCCATCTGGATTTCCTGCTGCTCGGACATCAGCACGAAGTCCTTGCCACCGGTCACCGGATTTTGCGCGCAGTGGGTGAGCCCCAGTGCACCGAAGACGATCACTGCGATGCGGCGAAAAGCTTGGGTGTTCACGTCTGTCTCTTTCTCGGGATGCGGCGCCCGAAATGATACCGTTGCCACGCCGTAAAAACGCAAAAAGCGGCCGAAGCCGCTTTTTGAATGTACCGCGCAGACCGGCTTGCTTCAGGCCGCAGTTGACTTCATGCCATAGCGCTGACGGAACTTCTCGACGCGACCGGCAGTGTCGACGATCTTCTGCTTGCCGGTGTAGAACGGATGGCAGGACGCGCAGACTTCCACGTGCAGCTTGTCCTTGCCCAGCGTGGAGCGGGTTACGAAGGTGCTGCCGCAGGAGCAGGTCACGGAGACTTCTTTGTAATCGGGGTGAATGCCGGCTTTCATGGCAATTCCTTCAATGGGTTGAATTCGGAGAACGCAAGAGTATAGCGGGATACGCAAGCTTAATCAAGCCCGCCGCCTCACTACCCCCGGCGCATGGAATCGAAGAACTCGCTGTTGTTCTTCGTCGCGCGGATCTTGTCGAGCAGAAACTCCATCGCCTCCATGTCGTCCATCGGGTACAGCAGCTTCCTGAGCACCCACACCTTCTGCAGGATGTCGGGCGGCAACAGCAGTTCCTCGCGGCGGGTGCCGGAACGGTTGACGTTGATCGCGGGGTACTGGCGTTTCTCGGCCATTTTGCGGTCGAGGTGAATTTCGAGGTTGCCGGTGCCCTTGAATTCTTCGTAGATGACGTCGTCCATGCGGCTGCCGGTGTCGACCAGCGTGGTGGCGAGGATGGTCAGGCTGCCGCCTTCCTCGATGTTGCGCGCGGCGCCGAAGAAGCGCTTCGGCTTCTGCAGCGCGTTGGCGTCGACGCCGCCGGTGAGCACCTTGCCGGAAGCCGGCTGCACCGTGTTGTAGGCGCGCGCCAGACGGGTGATGGAATCGAGCAGGATCACCACGTCCTTCTTATGCTCGACCAGGCGCTTGGCGCGCTCGATCACCATTTCGGCCACCTGCACGTGGCGGCTGGCCGGCTCGTCGAAGGTCGAGGCGACGACTTCGCCGCGCACGGTGCGGCTCATCTCGGTCACCTCTTCCGGACGCTCGTCGATCAGCAGCACGAACAGCACCACTTCAGGATGGTTGGAACTGATGGCGTGCGCGATGTGCTGCAGCATCACCGTCTTGCCGGATTTCGGCGGCGCCACCAGCAGGCCCCGCTGCCCCTTGCCGATCGGCGCGACGATGTCGATCACGCGGCTGGTGATGTTTTCCTCGGCCTTGATCTCACGCTCCAGCCTGAGCGGCTTGTCGGGGTGCAGCGGAGTGAGGTTTTCGAACAGGATCTTGTTCTTGCTGGCTTCGGGCGGCTCGCCGTTGATCAGGTCGAGCTTGGTCATCGCCGAATAGCGCTCGCCGTCCTTGGGGGTGCGGATCTCGCCTTCGATCTTGTCGCCGGTGTGCAGGTTGAAGCGGCGGATCTGCGATGGCGACACGTAGATGTCGTCGGTGTTGGCCAGGTACGAGGACTCCGGCGATCTCAGGAACCCGAAGCCATCCGGCAGCACTTCCAGCACGCCGTCTCC
>JAJYXG010000102.1:0-6273 GCA_021791095.1 Pseudomonadota bacterium | reverse complement strand
GCAGTGTCAGCATCAGCGCATACCAGAACAGCCCGTCGCCGAGGCGGCTGGCGAGCCGTAGCAGGCCGACTTCCCAGTCCGGCAGGCGCACGCCGTTCAGACGTTCCAGCCAGGCATGTTCGCGTGCCGCCAGTCGATTGAGACCATGATGGGCAACCAGACTCAGGCGGGCGAACTGCATGGCGGTCTCCTTGTTAACGGGTACGGGCCGCAGAGGACCAGTTCAGTTGGGTGTCGGTCGTGGGTTCTGGCAGGGCGAGTCGCAGCAGTACCCGCTCGAAACTATCGATGATGGCGTCCCATGACAATTGCGCGGCGCGCGCGGCGGCGGCGGTGCCGAGACGGCGTTGCCAGGCGGTGTCATGGGCCAGCGAAACGGCCTGGGCAATGAATGCAGTTTCGTCTTCGGGCGCCGCCTTGAGGCCGTTTTCAGCGTGGAGGATGACTTCCTCGGCAGCGGCGCAATCATAGGCCACCACCGCGAGGCCGGATGCCATGGCCTCGATCGTCACATTGCCCCAGGTCTCGGTCAGGCTGGGAAAAAGGAACACGTCGCCAGAGGCGTAATGCGCGGCCAGCGATTCGCCGGTCTGGATGCCGCAGAAGATGGCGTCGGGGCGTTTCGTCTGCCAGCTTGTGCGCTCGGGGCCGTCGCCTACCAGGACCAGGCGCATCCCTGAATGCGCTTCGCGCATGGCGTCGAAGGCGCGAAACACCAGCGCCAGGTTTTTTTCGGCGGCAAGGCGCCCGACATACAGCACCACGGTCTCGCTGTCGTTCACGCCCCAGCGCGTCCGCAGAGATGGGTCGCGACGGCCGGGGTGAAACAGCTTGGTGTCGACGCCGCGGCCGATGATCTCGAGGTTCTCGTAGCCCGAAGCGATCAGTTCGCGGCGGACGCCCTCGGTTGGCACCAGGGTGACGGCGGCCTTGTTATGGAATTTGCGCAGATACGCCACAATGGCGCGGCGCAGCAGGCCAAAGCCGTAGTGGCTGCTGTAGCTGTGGAAATTGGTGTGGAAATCGCTCGCCACCGGCAGCCGAAGCTTGTTGGCCGCGGCAAGCGCCGACCAGCCGAGCGGCCCTTCGGTGGCGATCTGCACCACGTCGGGACGCTGCCGGGTCCATAGTCGGGTCAACGCGGCTTTCGCCGGCAGCCCCATTTTCAGGTCCTCGTAACGCGGCAGGGCGATGCCGCGCTGCAGGTGTTCACTGAGAGTGGCGGTGGGCTGCGGCTGGTCCTCGGCGTTCTGGCGAGGACGAATCAGCATCAGCTGGTGATTGCGCACCTGCAGGCCGTTGACCAGACGGCCGAGCGTTATCGCCACGCCGTTGACTTCGGGGGGATAGGTTTCGGTCACCACGGCGATGCGCAGCTGCGGGCGCATCGACGGCAGGGTCTGGCAGGTGAATTCGGCTGCTTCCATGGCGCGAAGCATGCGTCCGATGTGCGACAACACGATGAAGCCGGGGTGACGGTTTGGTGAAACCCTCGGCTCAGGCAGCTCAGGCGGCGAGTGGCAGCGTGTCCCGGGCGATCGCGCGCAACAGCAGAATGTCGCGGTAGGCGCCCGGTTCGAAGCCGATCCGGGTGCCGCCGCGATCGTCGTAAATCAGGTCATGGAAAAATGCGTCGATGTTCGGCCTGTTCCATGCCTTTACCAGTTGTTCCAGCAGATGCGGGTAGGCTTCCAGCCCTTGGCTCGGTTCGCTGTCCTGGGAAACCGGATGCCCCGCGAGATTGATGTTGAAATAACGGCGGCACTCGGCGCTGGCGGCGGCATAGCCAGCGGTATCGCCTTCGCGGTGCAGCAGATCGAGCAGCAACAGCCAGGGCACAGGGGATTCGGTCGGCGCTTCGCGCAGGTGTTCCTGCAACAGGTGAATCGCGAGCTCGCCATGGCCGTGCGCCATGAACACTTCAGCCTGATCGAGAATGTCTTCCTTGATCTCGGTGCCTTCATTGCGAGGCGGCTGGGCGATTTCCAGCATCCGCTCGGGCTCGGGCTCAGGCTCGGCTTCGGGCCCGGATGCCATTTCGGACAGTGCCACCATCGGCGCATCGGGCTGCGTCCATGGCGAGTCATCCACCAGGACAGGCTGATGGGAGCGACTGCGGCGCAGCAGCCAGGCGACCAGCACGATGCTTGCGGTGATCAAACCGGTGATCAAGAGATACAAGGGCCATTGCGCAGGCCGTTCGGGGGGCGGCGTGACGCGGAGGGAAGCAGCGCGTCGGGCCTCGAGTTCCTCATTGCGTTGCTGCAATGCAAGAAGTTGTGCTTCCAGGTGCGCGAGCTTGCGGGCAAGCGCCGTGTTTTCGTCCGCCAATTCAGTGGCGGTCAGGCGTTCGGGGCGAGGGCGCGTCAGATCCGGCAGATTGGTGTCGAGTCGCAAGGCAAAGGGTGCACCATCCGTGTTGCGCTTTCCGGACAGCACCAGACGCGGGGTGGCGTCGGTCGGGGCGACTCGAGCGTCAGGAGCGGTGGGCTGCCGGGAAGTGGCAACGGGCATGACTGAGGCAACTGCCGGCCGGTTGATCCGTCGATTGGGCCGGCTGGCGCGCGGCGCAGGCGCTGCAACCGGGGCTGCAACAGTTGGTGCAGCAGAAGCAGAAGCCTCCGGGCTGAGGGCGGGCGTGACCAGCGCGGGCGGATCAAGCAACACCGTGTACTCTCGCTGCAGACGCGTCTCGCAGTCGGAAATCAATACGAACTGTGCAACGGGGTCATTGACCGGTTGAAGGGTGCGGATATGCAACAGGGTCTGGTCGCCAGAACGCTGCAAACTCAGTTGCGCGCGCGGCAGGGGCACGAGGCCATTCCTGCTTGTATCGACACTGAAGCAGGCAGCTATTGTCTCTTCCGAGGTGCCGAGCAGGGTGACGGTGGCGTGGAGCGGCTGGCCCAGGGATGAACTCACGCTCAGTTCGCCGAGCCCGAGGGCAGAGGCTGAGCCCGCGTAACACAGGCTCAGCAGGAAGCAGACGGGTTTAAGGCTCACACGGTCTTGTAAATGGGGAGATGCCTTGTATTCCGGCCAATTGCGCCGCAACTTTAGCGAATTGGGCAATAGTGGCACGATTTTTTGTTCGCGTCAGCCCAGCAGCACCAGCCCCCACACGATCGCCACATTGGCCAGCGCGATCATTACTGCTGCGCTGCCCATGTCCTTGGCGCGCTTGATGAGCTGGTGATGTTCCAGCGAAATGCGGTCGACTGCGGCTTCCAGCGCCGAATTCAGCAATTCGACAATCAGCACGCCCAGCACCGCGCCGATCATCAGCGCGCGTTCTATACCCGTTTCCCCAAGAACCACCGCGAGCGGAATCAGCAGCAGCGCCAGGAACACCTCCTGACGGAACGCGTCCTCGTGCCTGAAGGCGGCGGCGAGCCCGGCCCACGAGTAGCCGGCCGCATTGATTATCCGGGCAAGCCCGGTCTTGCCCTTGAACGGGCTGACGGGATCGTTCATGCGGCGGGTTTGTAGGCCAGATCGAGCTCGCGCGCCGCCTTGACGTCGTCCAGACGCCGCACCGGCAGGCTGTAGGGCGCACCCTTCACCAGGTCGGGGGTGGTCTCGGCCTCGTGCTTGATCGCCTTCATCGCGGCGACGAAGCCATCGAGCGTTTCGCGACTCTCGGTCTCGGTCGGCTCGATCAGCAGGCACTCCGGCACCAGCAGCGGGAAGTAGGTGGTCGGCGCGTGGTAGCCGTAGTCGAGCAGGCGCTTGGCGAAGTCCATCGCCGACACGCCGGTGGCGTCCTTCAGCTTCTTCAGCGTGACGATGAACTCGTGGCTGGCGCGACGCTCGGGGAAGGCCAGATCGAAGCCGGCCTCGCGCAGCTTCGCCATCAGGTAGTTGGCGTTAAGCGTCGCGTACTCGGCAACTCGGTGCATGCCCTCGCCGCCCAGCATCCGCGCGTACACGTAGGCGCGCATCAGCACCCCGGCGTTGCCCATGTTGGCGCTCATGCGGCCGATCGACTGCGGCAGGTCGGTCTCGGTCGCCAGGCGGTAGAAGCCGTTGTCGTTCAGCACCAGCGGTATCGGCATGAAGGGCAGCAGGCGTTCCGCCACGCCCACCGGACCCGCGCCCGGTCCGCCGCCGCCGTGGGGGGTGGAGAAGGTCTTGTGCAGGTTCATGTGGATGACGTCGAAGCCCATGTCGCCCGGGCGCACCTTGCCAAGGATGGCGTTGAGGTTGGCGCCGTCGTAATAGAGCAGGCCGCCGGCATCGTGCACGATTTTCTGGATGTCGGCGATGGTCTTCTCGAACACGCCGAGCGTCGACGGATTGGTCAGCATCAGGCCGGCGGTCTGCGGGCCGACCGCGGCGCGCAGGGCGTCAAGGTCGACGCTGCCGGTGGCGTCGGTGGGGATTTCCTTCACCGTGTAGCCGCACATGGTGGCGGTGGCCGGGTTGGTACCGTGCGCCGCGTCCGGCACGATGATCTCGCGCCGTGCGGTGTCGCCGCGCGCATCGTGGTAGGCGCGGATCATCGCCACCCCGGCAAATTCGCCGTGCGCCCCCGCCATCGGCGCCATCGACACGCCGGCCATGCCGGTCACGTCCTTCAGCATCTCCTGCAACTCGAACATGCTGGCGAGGAAGCCCTGGCCGGTCTCGTCCGGGCTCGCCGGATGGCGCGCCAGGAACTGCGGCAGCATCGCCAGCGAATTGCACGCGCGCGGATTGTACTTCATGGTGCAGGAACCGAGCGGGTAGAACTGCGTGTCGATCGAGAAGTTGAGCTGGGAGAGGCGCGTGTAGTGGCGCACCACGTCGAGCTCGGAGACTTCGGGCAGGGCAGGCCCATCCTTACGGCGCAGCGCGGCCGGCAGGTCGTCGAGGCTGCCGCCGGTGGCGGGCAACTGGGCGGCAGCGGTGCGGCCGGAACGGGAATGGTCGAATATCAGCATGGTTAAAGCCTTTTATCCGCGAAAGTCACAGCTTCGCGACGGGGATTATTTCAAAGCAGCCAGCGCGGCGTCGTAGTTTGGTTCCTGCTTGATCTCGGGAACGAGTTCGGCGTGGAGCACCTTGTTGTTCTCGTCCAGCACGATCACCGCGCGCGCGGTGATGCCGGCGAGCGGGCCGCTGGTGATGGCGACGCCGTAGTTCTTCATGAACTCGGCACCGCGCATGGTCGACAGCGTCACAACGTTGCCGGTGTTCTCGGCGCCGCAGAAGCGGTTCATCGCGAACGGCAGGTCGGCGGCGATGATCAGCACCACCGTGTTGCCGACCGCAGCATCGTTGAACACCTTGGTCGATTTCGCGCACACCGGGGTGTCGAGGCTGGGCACGATGTTGAGGATCTTCCTCTTGCCGGCGAAATCGGCCAGCGAGACGTCGGCCAGGTCCTTGTTGACCAGCTTGAAGTCGGGCGCGGTGTCGCCGACCTTGGGGAAGGTGCCGGACACTTCGATCGGGTTGCCTGCCAGGGTCACTGCCATGATTGCTCTCCTTGACGAGTTAATTGAATACCGGCCGCTCAAGTGCCGGGCTGGTCATAACGCGCGAGATGCTCGTCGATGTTCTCGCGCAGCATCTTTTCGTACTGGTCCAGAAAATAGGCGATCGCGGCTTCCTTCTCGGCGAGCATCTGTTCCTTGCTGCCCGCCGCCGCGGCGATCACGAAGGCGTTGAAGCGCGACGCCGCGAACAGCGCAGCCGCGCTCACCCGGCTTGGTTTCGCTTCGCTCAGCTGGGTGTTGGCCAGCGCGATATACGCATCGGCCATGTCGTAGAACGGTTTGTCGCGCTGTACGTCGCTCATGTCGGTCCCTTAGCTCTTGTACGCGCACGGCGGCGCTTCACGGCGCTTCGACAGGATACGTTCCAATTGTTGCGCGTAATGGTCGAGGTCGGCGGCGGTCTTGGTTTCGGTGACGCACACCAGAATCGTCTGGCCGAGCTCGGGATACCAGCCGGAAATGTCCAGGCCACCGAGGATGCCCTGCGCGCGCAGCGCGCGCAGCACGTCTTTCGCGCTTGTGCCCTTCAGGGTATTGTCGTTGAGCTTCAGCACCACTTCGTGGAAGTAGGGGCTGGAGAACGCTTTTTCCACGCCGGAAATCGCCGCCAGTTTTTCCGCAAGTGCGACGGTGCCGGCATGGCTGGCGGACGCGACCTTGGCCAGACCCTGCGGCCCGAGCAGCGCCATGTATTGCGTCGCCGCGGTGACCACCAGGCCCTGGTTGGTGCAGATGTTGGACGTCGCCTTGGAGCGGCGGATGTGCTGCTCGCGCGCCTGCAGCGTGAGCGCGA
>JAJYXG010000069.1:0-6321 GCA_021791095.1 Pseudomonadota bacterium | reverse complement strand
CACCGAACAGCCCCAGCAGAAGGATTTCCCAGCTCACTGGCCGGAAGAATCGGTTTTGACCGGGCTGCGGAACAGCGCCGCCACCGGTTTTTTGGACTGCGGACGCACCAGTGCAGGCGCAGTTTCGGCGCGTGGCGCCTCGCTCACATAGGGTGCGTCGAACAGCACATCGCGCGACGCCGCTGGTTTGGGGCGCGGCGCGCTACGCTCAGCCGGACGCTCCGCATGACGATCGGATCGCGGTGGACGCGACTGGTAGGCCGGCACGTCGGCCGCCCCCGGTTCGAAGCCTGGAACGATCACCGGTTCGAAGGGGCTGCCGATCAGCTTTTCAATGTCCTTGAGGTAGCGCGTTTCCGATTCGCTCACCAGCGAGATCGCCTCGCCCAGTGCGCCGGCGCGGCCGGTGCGGCCGATGCGGTGCACGTAGTCCTCGGCGTTGTGCGGCAGGTCGTAGTTGACCACGAAAGGCAGCGCCTCGATGTCGATGCCGCGCGCGGCGACGTCGGTGGCGACCAGCACGCGGATGGTACCGGCCTTGAAGGCGTCGAGCGCCTTGATGCGCTCCTGCTGGGTCTTGTCGCCGTGGATCGCGCCGGCATGGATGCCGACCTTGTTGAGTTCGTTGGCGAGCCGGTTGCAGCCCAGTTTCGTCCCGGTGAACACCAGCACCTGGCGCAGGTCGCGGCTCTTGATCAGGTGCGCGAGCAGCTGGCGTTTGCGCTCGTGGTGCACCGGATGAACCACCTGGGTCACCGTCACTGCGGTGGTGTTGCGCGCCACCTCGATGAAGGTCGGGTTGTTGAGAATGCTGTCGGCGAGCTTGCGGATTTCTTCCGGGAAGGTGGCCGAGAACATCATGTTCACCCGCTGCGTCGGCAGCAGCGCGACGATGCGCTTGAGGTCGGGCATGAAGCCCATGTCGAGCATGCGGTCCGCCTCGTCGAGCACCAGGGTATTGACCTGGTTCAGCATCAAGGTCTTGTTCTGCACGTGGTCGAGCAGACGGCCCGGGGTCGCCACCAGGATTTCGACGCCACTTTTCAGGATCGGAATCTGGGTGTTGATGTTGACCCCGCCATACACCACCAGCGAACGCAGCGGCACGTGCTTGGTGTAGGCCTGCACGGCTTCCTCGACCTGGATCGCGAGCTCGCGGGTGGGGGTGAGAATGAGCGCGCGGATCGGATGCTTGGCCGGCGAGGTGCCGGTGTTGGCGAACGGCAGCAGGCGCTGGATCAGCGGCAGCGCGAACGCCGCGGTCTTGCCGGTGCCGGTCTGCGCCGCACCAAGGATGTCGCCGCCCTGCAGCGCCAGCGGAATCACCTGCTCCTGGATCGGCGTCGGCGTCGCGTAGCCCATCTCGTCGAGGGCGCGCAGGATGTCGGGGGCAAGCCCGAGTTCAGCAAAGGTCGTCAAAGCGTTATCCAATTAAATCCTGTCGTCTGGCAGGCCACGCGCACGTCATCGTCCGCGCAGTTCAGCACCTGGGCCAGCGCACGCTGCGCCAGTGCCGACGTGTTGTTCTTTTTCGATACATGCGCGGCCATCACGCATTGTAATTTTTCATGCTTCAGCTTATCCAGCAAGGCCGCCGACTGACCGTTTTCCAGGTGGCCGAAGCGTCCGCCCACCCGGCGCTTGAGGCTCACCGGGTACGGTCCGTTTTCCAGCATAGCCGCGTCGTGATTGCATTCCAGCACCAGCGCATCGACGCCGGCGAGCATGGCCTCGATGTGAGGCGTGCTGCAACCGGTATCGGTCAGTACGCCGAGCCTGCGGGCGCCGTCGCCGAATACGTACTGGACCGGCTCGCGCGCATCGTGGGGAACCGGATAGGGCTGGATTTCCAGCCCGTCCACCGCAAACGCCGCGTGGCTGTCGATCACCTGCACCGCCACGCCGTCGAGATCCTGCGCCATCGCCAGCGTGCCTGCGGTGAGCCATACCGGCAGCTGGTGCTTGCGCGCCAGCCGCCCCACCCCGCCGATATGGTCACTGTGCTCATGGGTGACCACGATGCCGGCCAGATCGGATGGCTGCAAACCCAGCCGCCCCAGGCGCGTCACGCTATCGGCCAGTCCGAATCCGCAGTCCATCAGCACCCGGGTGCGCCCGGCCTCGACCACCAGGCCATTGCCTTCGCTGCCGCTGCCGAGGCTGGCGAATCGCATTACGCGTGTTCCCGCATTACTTCAATTCTGTGTGCAGCAGGTTGATGATGCGGGTCTGCGTATTGGCGTCGACCGGCTTGCCTTCGGCACCGGCGACCTTGACCCGGCTCTTCTCGCCCGCCTCGTTGACCATGATCTGCAATTGCGGCGATGTCTGTTCCTTCTTGCTGCGCCAGAAGGCCAGCTTGGCGAACATGCCTTCGTCGCGCTTGCTTTCGTTGTCGACCTCGGGGTCGATGTAGCGCACGAAATACACGCCCTTGGAACGGTCGCGGTCTTCCACCGCAAAGCCGACGCGGTCGAGCGCGAGGCCGACGCGGCGCCAGGCGCGGTCAAAGCTTTCGTCCATTTCCAGCACCGGCGCGCCGGCATCGCGGACGATGCGCGCCATTTCCGGCGTCTGCTGTTTGGCGAGCAGGGTCTGGGCGCGGCTCTCCTCGACGCCAAAGCGCAGCATCAGGCGGCGCAGCATTTCGGCCTCGAGCTCGGGATCGGCCGGGCGCGGCTGCCACACGGTCCTGTCCTTGTTCGAGGAATCATAGACTTCCAGCATGCCGCGATGGCTGATGTAGATTTCGGTGCCTTCCTGGGCAGCCTCGATGCGGGTGCGGAACTTGTCGCGCTCTGCGGTCGAGTACAGGCCGTCGATCACCTTGCCGAGCGTGCGGCGAATGACATCCTGCGGGATCTTCGCGCGATTTTCCGCCCAGTCGGTTTCGATCACGCCGGTTTCGGTCGATTCCAGGTTGACGATGAAGCCGGTCTCCTGCCAGAAATCCTTGATCACCGGCCACACCTGCTGCGGCGTCGCCTGCACCACCAGCCAGCGCTGGCTGCCGGCGCGCTCGATGCGCGCCTTCTCCTGTGCCGGCAGCAGGGTTTGCGTGCCGCTCGGTGCAGTCTTGCGTTCCTGGCTGTAGGTCGACAGGGTTGCGCTGCCGCTGCCCTGGGTGTCGGGAACGGCATAGCGGTTGTCGCCGGTCGGCGCGGTGAGGTCGGGCGGCACTTCCAGCGTCGGCAGCTTGCCGGCCGATTTGTAGTCGATTTTCTTGGATTCGATGATGCCGCAACCCGAGGCGGCCAGCGTGACCATCAGAAACAGGGGCAATAAACGCATAAAGTGTCCTAAACGAAGGCTTAAATCAAACCGGCGTGGCGCATCGCGTCACGCAGGGTGTCGTGCTGTCCGGCAGACAGCGGGGTCAGTGGCAGGCGCAGGCCGGAAGGGATGAGACCCAGTTCGGCGCAGGCCCACTTGACCGGAATCGGATTGGCTTCGACAAACAGCTTGCTGTGCAGCGGCAGCAATGCATTGTTGAGTTCGCGTGCGCGCGCCAGGTTCCCTGCAAATGCCGCCACGCACATCTCGTGCATCAGTTTCGGCGCAACGTTGGCGGTGACCGAAATCACGCCATCGCCGCCCAGCAGCATGAAGGGCATCGCCGAGGCATCATCGCCGCTGTAGAGCGCGAAACCCTTCGGTGCACGACGTATCAGGTCGGCCGCGCGCTCCATGCTGCCGGTGGCGTCCTTCACGCCGACGATGCCAGGCACCTGGGCCAGACGCAGCGTGGTGTCGTTGGACAGGTCCGCCACCGTGCGCCCGGGCACGTTGTAGAGAATCAGTGGCAGGTCGACCGCTTCGGCAATCTTCTTGTAGTGCTGGTAGAGGCCTTCCTGGGTCGGCTTGTTGTAGTACGGCACCACCGACAGCCCGGCCTGTGCGCCCGCAGCCTTGGCGCATTCGGTCAATTCGATTGCCTCGGCGGTCGAGTTGGCGCCGGTGCCCGCGATCACCGGCACCCGTCCGGCAGCCTGCTCGACCGTGGCGCGGATCAGCAGGCAGTGCTCGTCGTAGCTCACCGTGGGCGATTCGCCGGTGGTGCCGACAACGACGATGCCATCCGTTCCTTCCGCGATATGCCAGTCGACCAAGCGGCGCAGCGCGTCGAGATCGAGCGCGCCGTCGTCCGACATCGGGGTGACGATCGCAACCAGGCTTCCTCTGGCCATATTCGTTTCTGCCATCTTGTTTCCGCCGCTTTATATTCAATACCGCGCCGTCATGGTTGCGGCGGGTTAACGATAAATCGGAGCATTCTAATCTATCTGGCCATGCCCAGCCTACCGAGCCAGCCTGCCAGCTGCTCAATGCCCAGTCCGACGCCGTGCGCGACCAGCGGCACCGCCCACACCCAGGCTGCCATCAGACCCAGCGCCGCGATTCCCAGCCCGACCGAGAACATGTCCATCCCCGGCGTGGTGCGCGCGACGATTGCGAAGGCCAACTGGATCAGCAGCGCCAGCGCAACGAGCGGCAAGGCCAGCTGCACGCCGGTGGCGAACAGCCAGCTGGCGGCTTCGGCCAGCTGACGCAGGTCGGCCGTTGCGGGCAGGATGGCTACAGGCGCGGCGGCGAAGCTGTCGCGCAACGCATCGATGACCAGCAGATGGCCGCTTGCCGCCAGAAACGCCATTGCAGCCAGCCACCCCGCCAGCGCGCGCCAGGGCGCGTCCGCCGGTGCCGCCTGCTCGGCGGTCAAGGTCAGCAGGCCGCCGGTCGCGGTATGGCCGGTCCACATCAGCGCAGCCGACACCGCAGCAAAAACCAGCCACACGCACAGCGCCAGCGCCGCGCCCCAGATCATTTCCAGGCTCAATGTCAGCATCCCTGCCACGGTAAAGGGATCGACCGTCTCGATTGTCAGACCCGGCGTCAGCGCCGCAGCAAAGGTTGCTGCCAGCATCAATCGCAGCAACAGCGGCAGGCGGCCGACCAGCGGATCGAACACGGCCCACCCGGCCATCCGGGCGAAGGCGAACAGCCAGACAGCCAGGCTTGCTTCAGTCAACGGCATTGCTGCCTCATTCAAGCAGCGCCGGGAAATCGGTCAGCAGGGTACGCGCGAACTCGACGACCTGCCCGCCCATCCAGTTGCCCAGCACTGCCATCACGACCACCATGACGATAAGCTTGGGGACGAAGGACAGCGTCGGTTCGTGGATCTGCGTGGCAGCCTGGAACAGGCTGATGGCGAAGGCGGTCACGAGCCCCGCCAGCAATACGGGCGCTGCGATCATCATCACCAGCCAGAGCGCGTCGCGGGCGAGGCCTTCCATCAGAAACTGCCCAGCAGCGAACCGACCAGCAGATGCCAGCCGTCGACCGTGACGAACAACAGCAGTTTGAGCGGCAGCGACACCAGTTGCGGCGGCAGCATGATCATGCCGAGCGCAGTCAGCACGGCGGCGACCACCAGATCGATCACCAGGAACGGCAGCACCACCATGAAGCCGATCTGGAAGGCGGTCTTCAGTTCACTGGTGAGGAAGGCCGGCGCCAGCGCGGCCAGCGGCACGCTGTCCACCTTTTGGGGATCGATGGTCTTGTCGTCGCCGATGAACAGGCTCAGGTCTTCGGCGCGGGTCTGCCGCAGCATGAAATTTTTCAGCGGCTGCGCAGCCTGTTCGGCGGCGGCGTTGAAGCTCATCGCGCCGGACAGATAGGGCTGATACGCCTCGGTGTCGATGGTCTTGATTGCGGGCGACATCACGAATATCGTCAGCAGCACCGCCAGCCCCATCAGCACCAGATTCGGCGGTGCAGTGTGGCTTCCCAGGCCCTGTCGCAGCAGGAACAGCACCACCGCGATGCGGGTGAACGCGGTGAACGCCAGCAGCAAGGCCGGAAGGAACGGAAACAGCAGCAGCCAGGGCAGGCTCGCGCCCGGCACGCCGATCACCTGCCCGCCTGCGCCGGGGGTGACGCTCAACAACGGCACGCTCGATTCAGCGCCCAGGACGGGCATGCTCAGCACCAGCGCCGCAAGCATGAGGACGCGTTTCATCACAGCCGCTCCGCCGGAGACTTGCCGGAATTGGCCGGCCTGGGCAGGGTGTGCAGCAGCCGCACGTTGCCGCCGCCCACGCCCAGCAGCAGCCAGGTGTCGTCGACCTCCACCACCACCACGCGCTCACGCGTTCCCACCGGCGTCGTCCCCACCACCTTGACCGCGCCTTGCGCGCCCATGCCCGGCAGATAGCGGCGGGCGAGCCATGCCACCGCAACGAATCCGCCCAGGATCAGAACCAGGCTCAGCAGCACCGTCAGCATGCTGGAGGCCGTGTCGGGGGCGGCGGCCGTCGC
>JAJYXG010000094.1:0-34712 GCA_021791095.1 Pseudomonadota bacterium | reverse complement strand
AATGACCCAGATCAGAAACAGAGCATTACCAACGTGCATGCCAGTCATTTCCCCCACGTTGAGGGGGACAGGCATGCCCCGGAAAGGGGTGAAGGCGATGCATATGGTTCGATCCTGCTCAATATTCAGGCGGGCGAGCGGCATGTTCCCCATAAGCCCGGCGATAACCATTCAGCTGAAAAAGGAAATGGCGACAGCTAGGGCCCGGCACTAAACAGTCGATCTGAGAATATGCGACAGGAGGCCCCGGCATTGCAGTTCGCTTGAGCCTCTATGTGTGCCACGTTGTCATGTGGCTGTCTGGAGCAAGGGCGCGCAAATGTGGGGCTTTGAGCACTACGGTATGGGGTAAGGATGACAATGAAACCTGTCCTGAATGTACTGCTAACACTGACCACGATCGCGGCGAGCGTTACCCTGGCCGGACAGACGGGGCAGCTGTCCATGCCACCAAGCTTCGCCGAGAAGTTAGAGCCTGAGGCGGTGTTAAGCGCCTATCCACTCGGCGTCATCCCCAAACAAGCCGCTTTCAGCCACCACGGTAAAGCCCTCCGTACCTTGATTCTGCCCAATGGAAAGGAAGGTTGGGTATACCAGGTGGGTGGCAAGCAAGCTCAAACCTACCAGCATCCCACAAGGGAAAAGCAAACGGTGTACGAAGCCGGGCCGGGTATCGATGTGCGCACCTATACCCTGGTGTTCGACGACAAGGGTGTGGTCATCGACGTGCTTTACAACGAGAAAGGCCGACACGACGGCCTAACTGCCCTGCAGGTGCAGCGCAAGATTCGCGGCGATGGCACTCGCAAGGACGAGGGCCTCGGCGTGAAATGACAAAGGCCATGACGCAAAGAAAGACGGCAGGGCTGAACAATTTATGAAACCAATAATATTTAATGAGGTGTGTCATGGCCGGCTTCTGGAAAGTGCATGCGTTTTCGCTGGCGACGACTTTTGGATTGGTGTACATCCTCTGCGCCATTTTCGATGCGCTGTTTCCGCCCTTCGGGCTGCTCGTTGTGCTTGCGCCGGTCAGCCCGTGGCCGATCTCCGGCACCCCCATCGCTTTTCTGGCGGGATTCGTGCTGTTCACCGCCACCGGTTTTGTGCTCGGCGCGCTCTATGGAATCGCGTGGGGGTTCTGGAGCAAAAAACTGCGATGAGAGCGTCATGGATATGGATAGCCTGAAAAGGGTCGACGGCTTGCCACCATGGAGCGCCGCGCTTTTCGTGATGTGCACTTCGACTACGACATGGAGGTGGAAAAATGTGGAATGACGGCATGAGCGGTTGGAGCTGGGGCATGGGGTTCGGGTGGATGGGAATTCTGTTCTGGATCGTACTCATCCTCGCGCTCGCCGTGCTGATCAAGTACCTGTTCGGCAAGTCCGGCGATTGATGAAGCGGCACCGAACAATGATCGATAGCTTTTTTGCGATTACGCCGCATCGATAGCCATCGCGGCACCCATGGTCTTCCTGCGCTCGACGGCGGAAATCAGGGAATCGACGATGACGGGCAAATCGGATAAGTGAAGTTCTTACCCTATAGGAGATCAAGTCATGAATGTCAGGATTATTGCTACACGCGATTGCAGCCACTACCACAACCTTGAACGCGAGCTCAAAGATTTGGGTGTCGTCTACGAAGTGTTGTTCGTAGAGGACCATCCGGAAATTGCGCAGCGATATAGCATCCGGCACTCTCCCAATCTGGTCGTAGATGACGAAGTGGTGTTCCGCCGCCAGCCAACCGAAGGTGAACTGCGGGCGCTCTTCGCGAGTAGCTGAGGGCGCGTGGCGCTTGCAGTGTTCGGCTGGATGGGCTGCCTGTCCTGGATCGGGGCCATCCTCGCTCTGACCGACTGAACATGCCAGGTAAAGCACCAGCAAAGTGGTTGGTGGAGACCCTAAAAGTTCGATGATTGGGCTTTCTGGGTCCATTAAGGTGTCTCCCGCTGGGAGCATATGGTTGTTTTTTTTCTAACATCGAAAGGAAGAATCATGAAACAGCATGTCACTTTATCCGCGTTGTTGTCGTCCCTGGTCGCGGCCGGTGTTTTCGCGCTGGCATTGCCGGCCAACGCCCAAATGGGGCCGGGCATGATGGATGCCAAGAAAAGCGGGCAGTGTCCCGGGGCGCAGCAGATGTCCACAATGTCGCACGACATGGCCGACCAGATGATGGGCATGTCCGGGGAAATGTCCAAAGGCACTATGAGCGCGGCGCAACAAAAACAGATGAGCGATCGCATGCGCAAGATGGCGACCATGATGGACGACATGTCCGGCATGATGGGCAAGGGCATGATGATGGACGCCGACACCCAGAAGCGCATGGATCAGATGCGCAAGCAGATGGACGAAATGATGCACGGCGACGCACCCAAGAAGAAGTGATCTGGGCGGGGCCCGGCAGAGAAGTTTCCACCGGGTTTCCTGGTGCCGGATACAAAGGCCGAGTGTGATGACGATAACCCGTCCCGACACGCGCAGTGCCATGCAAGCGCGGAACCACGCGCCGGCATGCCACTTCTGTGGCCGCGCCATTCCTGCCGCACCGTTCGCGCGGGAGGAAGAACGGTTCTGCTGCGAGGCCTGTTTCCTCAAGCAGCGGGAACGGCAGGATCAACAAGTGGAGCGCGACCAAGCTTATCTTGCCCTGGCCGAGGCCTTGACGGCTGCGTTGGATGCGCGCGAGCACGAGTCCGGCTTGCATTCGCAGCGTGTCGCCTGCCACACCCAGGTGCTGGCGCGGCGTTTCACGCAGGATCCGCAGAGGCTGCGCCAGATTTACTGGGGCGCGCTGCTGCACGACATCGGCAAGGTCGGCATCCCGGACGCTATCTTGCTCAAGCAAGGGCCACTGACGGAGGACGAGTGGCTGATCATGCGCACGCACCCCGAGATCGGGCACCGCATTCTCGCGAGTGTGCCGTTCATGGCCGAGGCCGCCGAAATCGTGCTTTGCCATGAGGAACGTTTCGACGGTTCGGGTTACCCACGCGGCCTCTCGGGCACGGCCATTCCACTCGCGGCGCGGCTGTTCGCGGTGATCGACACGCTGGATGCGATGACCTCCGATCGGCCTTACCGCAAGGGATTGTCCTTCGACGCGGCGAAGGTGGAGATTCTGCGCTTAACCGGCACGCAGTTCGATCCCCAGGCGGTAGAGGCTTTCAGCGCCGAAGAAAAAACCCTGCGCGAGATGGTGGCGATGAAGTGCGGGATGGCGCCTGTTGCGATAGTGACAGGTTTAAAACAGGCGAAGGTTTGAACAGGAGAACAGCATGAAAACCGTCGGCGCCGGTTTCCCGTTGGCCCAGGACCCGCACAGAAATTTCAAGGAGATAGATGTCAGCGTTCAGGGGACAGCCTTGGATTACGCCGCCGCCGATGCCCTCGCCGATGTTCTCGCCAAGAAGGTGGCCAGGGAAGTGATGCTGGTCGCCTGGTTCGACGGTAAAAACGATGTGGGGTATCCGGTAGTTCAAGAATGCACCGGCGATAAGCTCGGTTGGCTCGCTTACGCCGAAAGCCACGGCGGCAGCCTGGGCGTGAATATTAACGGCGGCGAGTTTGTTTTCGTCTTCGCGACAGGACTGGAAAATCAAGGGGGCTGAGATGGCGACCGACCCGGTGTGTGGCATGACGGTGGACGAAAAAAGTGCGGCGGGTAGCGCCAGCCACGCCGGACAGATGTACTACTTTTGCTCCGCGCGCTGCCTCGGTCAATTCCAGGCCAATCCCGCGCAGTTCGTCGGCGCATCCAAGCAAGCAGCCAGCGCGCATGTCCATGCCCACGGCGAACCGATGGCAGCACCCGCGCCGCCGGGAAAAAGCCGCAAGGCCATGGCCAAGGACCCCATCTGCGGCATGCTGGTGGACAAGGCCACCGCCCTGAAATCGGAGCGCGCCGGCCGCGCCTATTATTTCTGCAGCGTCGGTTGCCAGCGCACGTTCGAGTCGCCCGAGCAAGAACTCAAGTCGATGAAGACGCGCGTCATGATCGCACTCACCGGCGTGTTGGTGTTGGCCATCCTGCGCGCCGGCGCGTTCCTCGCGCTCGCCACCGGCGCCACCATCGTCACCTGGGCGCCAATTCCGCAATTGCCCTGGTTCACCTGGGGCATGTGGCTGTTCCTGCTGGTTACACCAGTGCAGTTCATCGGCGGCTGGAGCTTTTACAAGGGCGCGTGGAACGCGATCCGAACCCGCAGCATCAACATGGATTTCCTGATTGCGATGGGCACCTCGGTCGCCTATTTCTACAGCGTGGCGGTGCTGTTCTTTCCGGAGGTGCTGCCGGTGAAGGTGGAAGAGCGCGCGGTGTATTTCGAAGTCTCCGCTGTCATCATCGCCTTCGTGCTGCTGGGCAAGTACATGGAGGAGATTATCAAGAAGCGCTCCTCTGCGGCGGTGCGAAAACTGCTGGACCTGAAGCCGGCGACCGCCTGTGTGATTCGCGGCGGTGCGGAAATGGAAGTGCCCGCCGAGTCGGTGATGGTGGACGAAACCGTGGTGGTGCGGCCAGGCCAGAAGATTCCGACCGACGGCGTCGTGCTGGAAGGCACGTCGGCGGTGGACGAGTCGATGCTCACCGGCGAATCCATGCCGGTGGAAAAGAAGCCCGGCGAACCTGTGATCGGCGGCACCCTCAACCGCGCCGGCCTACTGCACTGCAAGGCGACCCGGGTCGGGGCCGAGACGGCGCTAGCCCAGATCATCAAGATGGTGGAAGACGCCCAAGCCAGCACCGCTGCCGTGCAACGCCTCGCCGACAAGGTGACCGCGTATTTCGTCCCGGCGGTGGTGGCGGTCGCTTTCCTGGCCTTTTTCGGCTGGTGGGCGGCCGGCAACTTTCCACAGGGCTTGCTGGCCTTCATCGCCGTGCTGATCATTTCCTGTCCGTGCGCGCTAGGCGTCGCCACCCCGGCGGCGCTCATGGTGGGCGTGGGCAAGGGGGCCGAGGCCGGCATCCTGATCCGCGGCGCCGAGGTGCTGGAACGTGCGGAAAAGCTGACCACCGTGGTATTCGACAAGACCGGCACGCTGACCCGCGGCGAGCCCAACGTCACCGATATCGTTGCGCTCGGCGCCGCAACAGAGGAAGAAATACTGCGGCTCGCCGCCGCAGTCGAGGCCGGTTCCGAGCATCCCCTCGGCGAAGCGATCGTGCGCGCCGCGCAACACCGCGAACTCGTGCTGCCGAAGGTAGCAGGCTTCGAAGCCATTCCCGGCCACGGCATCCGTGGCCGCGTCGATGACAGGGCCGTTCTGCTCGGCAACCGCCGCCTGTTCGCGCGCGAGAACATTGATGTAACTACGGCCGAAGCCGCCATGACCCGGCTGGAAACCGAAGGCAAGACCGCCATGCTGGCCGGCATGAACGGCGCACTGTTCGGCATCATCGCCGTCGCCGACACGCTGAAACCGGAGGCGCAGGAGGCGGTGTCCGCATTGCAACAAGAAGGCATCGAAGTGATTCTGCTGACCGGCGACAACCAGCGCACCGCGCACGCCATCGCCACGCAACTCGGCATCGCGCAAGTGATCGCGGAAGTGTTGCCGGGCGATAAGGCGCGCATCATTCAAGACCTGCAAAAACAAGGCAAGGCGGTCGCCATGGTGGGCGACGGCGTCAACGACGCGCCGGCGCTGGCGGTGGCCGACATCGGCATCGCCATCGGCTCCGGCTCCGACGTGGCGAAGGAGACCGGCGGCATCGTCCTGATCAAGAACGACGTGCGCGACGTGGTGCTGGCCATCCGCCTGTCGCGCGCCACCATGCGCAAGATCAAGCAGAACCTGTTCTGGGCTTTCATCTACAACACCATCGGCATCCCGGTGGCGGCCTTGGGATTTTTGAATCCCATCATCGCCGCCGCCGCCATGGCCTTGAGTTCGCTCTCGGTGATTGTGAATTCGGCGTTGCTGAAGCGCGCGAAACTGAAGAAGGTTCCGGCATGATGTATCGATGGTCCTGGCTCTGTCCCTGGCTCGCGGTGGCGCTTGCGGCGGCGGTGTTTATGTTGTTTGGCCTCACCTGGTGGAGTGCCCTGCTAGCCGCCTTCCTGCTGGTATGCCCGGCGCTGTTGCTGTGGGGCTTGTTCATCACCCGCCCGAAATCGGACGAACCGACGGTGCACACCCGCGGCATGATCATGGATTGGGCCGCGCCGTTCTACGATATGTATTGCCGTGCAGTCGGCCTGGGCCAAGGCTTCCGCGATCAGACGCTGCAGGTGGCGGCGATTCGTGCGGGTGAAACCATCCTCGATGTGGGCTGCGGCACCGGCATGCTCACGCGCCGCGCGGGCGAGGCCGCAGGATCGGCGGGTTTGGCCATCGGTATCGACCCAGGGCAGGACATGATTCGCATCGCGAAGGAAAACGTGCAACGGCGCCAACGGCGCGGCAGCCACACCGCATTCAAGGTCGCCACGATCGAAAACTTGTCGTTCCAGAGCGCAAGCTTCGATGTCGTCCTGTCCAGCCTCATGCTGCATCACCTGCCGCCCGATTTGAAACGAAAGGGCTTGCGCGAGGTGTATCGCGTGCTCAAGCCGGGCGGCCGCTTCGTCGTCGTGGATTTCTACCGTCCCGTGAATCCCTTGTGGTGGCTGGTGGCCTGGCCGTTCCTGTTCATGCCCACGACCGCGGACAACTTCCGCGGAACGCTCCTGGAGTATTTCCGGGAAGCGGGTTTCGATCCAATACAAGGCAGGGGCCAGCGCGCCGGGATTCTGGCGTTCTGGAATGCCATCAAACCCTAGGAGGACAACATCATGCCCAGCTCCCATTTCAAAACGTTTTTGCGCGCAGCCCTGGCCGGCATCGCGGCCTTGCTGCTGACTGCCGCGTTCGCGGCCGATTCCAGCCAGCATAAAGTGGTGCACGGGGTGGCCATTTATCTCGGCGTGTTGCCGGCCGAGATGGTCCTGGGGCATCCCAAAGCGCACACCGAGGCGGACATGCACGGCGGCGTGCCGGCCGGGCAGCATCAGCAACATGTCGTGGTGGCGCTGTTCGACAACGCCACGGGCAAGCGCATCAGCGGCGCGAAAGTCAGCGCGCGGGTACATGAAATCAACCTGGCCGGCGTCCAGAAAAAACTCGCCCCCATGCTGATTTCGGGCACCGTCAGCTACGGCAATTACTTCAACATGCCGGCCACCAAGAACCCCTACCGCATCCAGGTGCGGATCGAATTGCCGGGCGTGGCGGACGTGATCGAAGCGCAATTCGACTACCAGCATGCGCGCGCCTGATTCAACTCCGACCCGGCATGGCGGCGCCATCCAGGTCAACCTGGCCGTGCTGGCTTTTTTCGCCATCGCGGCGTTTTTCCTGCTGGCCGAGCACCGCGCCACGTGTTCGGGCCGCTGCTCTTCCTGCTGCTTCTTGCCTGTCTGCCGCTGCATTTTTTCATGCATCGCGGGCCTGGCGGCAGGGGCGGGCACGCGCACCCTCATGACAAGGAAGGGGACAAGACATGAATGACACTGCGCCTGCCTATGGCTTATGGCTATTGGTACTGATCAATTCCGCCGTATTCGTTATGTTCGCGTTCAGCTTCACCAAACCGAAAACGGCACGCGACTGGCGCTCGTTCGGCGCATTCTCGGCGTTCATCGTCGCGCTGTTCACCGAGATGTACGGTTTCCCGCTGACGATTTATCTGCTCTCCGGCTGGTTGCAGAGCCGCTACCCTGGCGTGGATTTCTTGTCGCACGATGCCGGCCATCTGCTGGAAACCCTGTTCGGCTGGCGCGCCAACCCGCACTTCGGCCCGTTCCATTTGCTTAGCTTCGCATTTATTGGCGGCGGCTTCTGGTTGCTGGCCTCGGCCTGGAAGGTGCTGTTTGCGGCGCAACAAAGCCACACCCTGGCGGTGACCGGGCCGTATGCCTACATCCGCCATCCGCAGTACGCAGGGTTTGTGCTCATCATGCTGGGCTTTCTGGTGCAGTGGCCGACACTCCTGACGCTCGCCATGTTCCCCGTGCTGGTGTTCATGTACGTGCGCCTGGCACGGCACGAGGAACACGAGGTGGCGGCCGAGTTCGGCGAGGCCTACGCACGCTACGCGGCACGCGTGCCGGCGTTCTTTCCACGGCGCGGTGCCCACGGCCAGGATGCTGCGGGCTAAGCGAGGCGCGATTCCTTCACCTGGAGGTACTCATCATGAATCGAAGAAATTTCCTGAAAGGCGTTTCCAGCGGTCTGGTTCTTGGCGGGGCCGGTTTGGCTTTCCCCCGCGCGAGCCTCGCCATGCCGGTATCGATGGGCCCGGCGGCGTTGCCGGCCGGAACCCTGGAGGCCTCGCTGCTGGAGGCTTTGCCGGGGAAGAAGCCCCTCATCAAAAAGACATTTCGTCCACCCAATTATGAAACACCGGTGGCGTATTTCAACGACCTGTATACGCCCAACGACGCCTTCTTCGTGCGTTACCACGTCGTCAACATTCCCGAAGTCGCGGCAGAGACGTGGAAGCTCAGGATCGGCGGCGAGGCCCTGCAAACGCCCATGGAGCTGAGCCTGGACGAACTCAGGCGCGGCTTCGAGCGGGTGGAACTGGCGGCGGTGTGCATGTGCGCGGGCAACCGGCGCGGGCTGTTCCAGCCGCATGTGCCCGGCGTCCAGTGGGGCAACGGCGCCATGGGCAATGCGCGCTGGGTCGGGGTGCGGCTGCGCGACGTGCTCAACAAGGCCGGTGTCAAGAAGGAGGCAGTGGAGGTGGTGTTTGACGGCGCGGATTCCGGCATCGCCGCGTACAAGACGCCGGATTTCGTGAAAAGCCTGCCGATGTGGAAGGCGCTCGACGAGAACACGCTGATCGCCTTCGAGATGAACGGCGCGCCGCTACCGCACTGGAATGGTTTTCCGGCGCGGTTGATCGTACCGGGCTGGGCGGCGACCTATTGGGTGAAGCAGCTGATGAGCGTCGACGTGGTCGCCAAGCCGTTCGAGGGCTTCTGGATGAAGCCCGCCTACCGCATCCCGCTTGGCAAATTTCCCAACGTGGACCGCTTCATCACGCAGGAAACGGCGGTCAACACGCCGATCACCGACATGGTGGTCAACTCGCTCATCACCAATATCGAGGAGGGCCAGCGCTTCCGGGCCGGCCAGGCGGTGGACGTGAAGGGCGTGGCATGGGATGGGGGCTACGGCATCCGCACAGTGGAGATTTCCGTCGACGAAGGCCGCTCCTGGCGGCCGGCCGATTTGGGCCAGGACGTTGGCCGCTTCGCGTGGCGCCAATGGGTGTATCGCTTCAAACCGGCGCGGAGTGGCAAGCTGACGGTGATGGCCAAAGCGTCCAACCGCATCGGGCAGACCCAGACCGCCGAGCTGATCCTCAACCCCGCGGGCTATCACCACAACCTGATCCAAAAAGCGACCATCCAGGTGATGTGACGCAAAGGAGATGAACATGAGAAAACGACTCGTATGGCTTGGCCTGTTGCTGCCCGCGGCGGCGTTTGCTGCCGGCGAGGAACAGATACGGTTGAAGGATGGTTTGGGCAAGGATCTGGTGGAGGCCAATTGCGCGACCTGCCATAGTCTCGACTACATCCAGACGAATTCGCCGTTTCTGGACCGGAAGGGGTGGGAGGCCACTCTGAGCAAAATGGTGAATGCGATGGGCGCGCCCATCCCGAAGGAGGATGTGCCGAAGATCGTGGATTATCTCGACCGGTATTACGGGAAATAGGCGCGCGGCTCAATGCGGCGGAGTCCATGAACCATGACGCAAGCGAGGACGGTGCTTATGAGCGATAACGCGCCTCCGGTGCGGCCCCATGCGCTGTGCCTCAAGCGCATGGGCATCGACACCTATCAGGAACCGGTGATCTATATGCGCAGCGATTGTCACGTGTGCCGCGCCGAGGGTTTCGAGGCGCAGTCGCGCGTACAGGTGGCACTCAACAACCATGCCATCGTCGCCACGCTGAATGTCGTCACCGGCGAGCTGCTGGCGCCGGACGAGGCGGGGCTCTCGGAGGCGGCATGGCGGCTCCTCGGTGCGCGCGCAGGCGATGCGGTGGCCCTGTCCCATCCGCTGGTGCTGGACTCGCTGAGCCGGGTGCGCGCCAAAGTGTACGGCGAGCGGCTCGGCGACGCCGACATGCACGCGATCGTGCGCGACGTCGCCGCCGGGCGCTACGCGGACATTCACCTCTCGGCCTTCATCGCCGCCTGCGCCGGCGACAGGCTGGATCTCGCCGAAACGGTCGCGCTCACGCGCGCCATGATCGTTGCAGGCGAGCGCCTTGTCTGGGGTCGAGTACCGGTGGTGGACAAGCACTGCGTCGGCGGGCTGCCGGGCAATCGCACGACCTTGATCGTGGTGCCGATCGTCGCGGCCTTCGGCCTCACCATGCCCAAGACCTCGTCGCGCGCCATCACCTCGCCCGCCGGCACTGCGGATGTAATGGAGACGCTCTCCAGGGTTGAACTGGATGTCCCGGCCATGCGCCGGGTCGTGGAGCGCGAAGGCGGCTGCATTGTCTGGGGCGGCGCGATGCGCTTGAGCCCCGCGGATGACATCCTCATTCGCGTCGAACGCCCGCTCGATCTCGACAGCGAGGGGCAGCTGGTCGCCTCGATACTGTCGAAGAAGGCCGCAGCCGGGTCAAGCCATGTTGTCATCGACATTCCAGTGGGCGAGACCGCCAAGGTGCGCAGCCGCGAGGCCGCGCAGGCCCTGAGCCATCGCCTAGTGAAAACCGGTCGCGCCATCGGCCTCACCGTGCAGACGGTCGTTTCCGACGGCAGCCAACCCGTGGGCCGTGGCATCGGCCCAGCGCTCGAAGCGCGCGACGTCCTCGCGGTATTGCGCCGCGAAGCCGGCGCACCGGTGGACCTGCGCGAGCATGCGCTGCGGCTCGCCGGCGCGGTGCTCGAATTTGCGCCGGGTGTTGCGCCGAGCGAGGGCGTGCGCCTAGCGCGGGACATTCTGGACGATGGCCGCGCGTGGAATAAATTCGAGGCCATCTGCGCGGCCCAGGGCGGCCTGCGCGCGCCGCCGGTGGCGGCACATACGCACGCGGTGACGGCCACGCGGCGCGGGCGCGTGACGGCGATCGACAATCGCCGGCTGGCACGCGTGGCCAAGCTTGCCGGCGCGCCGCGCGCGCCAGCCGCAGGGCTCGATCTGTACGTACCGATTGGAACTCACGTCGAGCGGGGTCAGCCGCTCTTTACCGTGCATGCCGAGGCCCCAGGCGAACTGGCTTACGCGCTCGACTACATCGCCGCGCAGCCTGGAATCGTGCATGTGGAGGCCACCGAACCATGAAGCCAGTCGTCCTGACCGTCAACATGGGAAGTTCTTCCGTCCGGCTAGCAGCGTTTGCGCCGGAAGGCGGCTCACTGTCGCTGCTGGCGAGTGGGCATTTTCCCAGCGAGTGGAGCAACCCTGCGGCTATGCTGCACGCCTTTCTCACGGGCCATGGCATCGAGGCGGTTACGGCCGTCGCGCACCGCATCGTCCACGGCGGTGCGCACCTCACGGCGCCGTGCCGCATCGATGCCGAAGTAGAGGCCGAGATCGGACGACTGGCGCCGCTCGCGCCGCTTCATAATCCGCGTGCGCTCGAATGGATACGCGCCAGCCGCGCGCTGGCCGGGGCGGAGGCCACGCAGGTGGCGGTGTTCGATACGGCGTTTTACGCCGCGCTGCCGGAGGTCGCCGCGACCTATGCGTTGCCGCGCGCGCTGTGCGCACGCCACGGCATTCGCCGCTACGGTTTCCACGGCATCGCGCATCAGGCGATATGGCGGCGCTGGCGGGAACTGCGGCCCGACCTCCGTGAGGGCGGGCGGGTGATCTCGCTGCAGCTCGGCGCCGGCTGCTCGATTACGGCCATTCGCGACGGGCAGACCGTGGATACGTCGATGGGCTTCTCGCCGCTGGAAGGGCTGGTGATGGCGACCCGCAGCGGCGATGTCGATCCCGGGCTGCTGCTGTTCCTGCAGGGCGCCGAAGGGCTGACGCCGGAGCGCATGGAACGCCTGCTCAACGAGGAAGCCGGCCTGTTGGGGCTGTCGGGCGTGAGCGGGGACATGCGCCGCTTGCTGGATGCGGACGAGGCCGGCACGCGGCTGGCGGTCGACGTCTACTGCTACCGCGCGCGCAAATATATCGGCGCGTACCTTGCCGCCCTGGGCGGCGCCGACGCGATCCTGTTCGGCGGCGGTGTGGGCGAGCAGGCGCCCGAGGTGCGCGCGCAGATACTGACTGGCTTGGACGGGTTGGGCATCGTGCTGGATGCGGATGCCAACCGCGCCGCCATGGGGGCCGAGAGGTGCATCAGCCAGCGCGGCAGCGCAACGGGGGTATGGGTCGTTCCCGTGGACGAGGCTGTGATTCTGGCGCAGGCGGCCCTGGCCGTGACGGCGGCTCCCAAAGCCGTCGATGTTCAGGAGGAAAAGTCATGAACGAAACCGCGATTCAGTCCCAAGTCGCAACAGACCCGCTTTCCAGCGATGAACTGCAGCGGATGGATGCCTGGTGGCGCGCAGCAAATTATCTTTCGGTGGGGCAGATTTATCTGCTCGACAATCCGCTTCTGCGGGAGCCGCTCACGCTTGCGCACGTCAAGCCCCGGCTGCTCGGCCACTGGGGCACCACGCCCGGGCTCAATTTCCTCTACGTGCACCTGAACCGTGCCATCAATCAATATGATCTCGACGTGCTCTACGTCGCCGGCCCCGGCCACGGCGGCCCGGCGCTGGTCGCCAACACCTGGCTCGAGGGCAGTTACAGCGAGTTCTATCCGAACGTCGGGCGCGATGCCGAGGGCATGCAGCATCTGTTCCGGCAGTTCTCGTTTCCCGGCGGCGTCGGCAGCCACGTCACCGCCGAAACCCCGGGTTCGATTCACGAGGGCGGCGAGCTCGGCTATTCCCTCTCGCACGCCTACGGCGCCGCCTTCGACAACCCGGAGCTGATCGTCGCCTGTGTCGTGGGTGACGGCGAGGCCGAGACCGGGCCGCTCGCCGCAGCATGGCATTCGAACAAGTTTCTGAACCCGGCAAGCGATGGCGCGGTGCTGCCGATCCTGCATCTGAACGGCTACAAGATCGCCAACCCCACGGTGCTCGCGCGCATCCCGCGCGCCGAACTCGAAAACCTGTTCCTCGGCTACGGTTACCAGCCGCACTTCGTCGAGGGAGATGAGCCCGGGACCATGCACCAGCAGATGGCGGCGACGCTCGATGCCGTGATCGGCGAGATCCGCACGATCCAGCAACGGGCGCGCACCGGCGGCGTCATCGAACGACCGCGCTGGCCGATGATTATTCTCAAAACCCCCAAGGGCTGGACCGGTCCGAAGGAAGTGGACGGACTGAAGACCGAGGGCAGCTGGCGCTCGCACCAGGTGCCGTTCGGCGAACTGGTCGAGAAGCCCGCGCACCTGAAACTCCTCGAACAGTGGTTGAAGAGCTACCGGCCCGAGGAGCTGTTCGATGCGCGCGGCGAGCTCAGGCCCGAGCTCGCGGCGCTCGCACCCCAAGGAACGCGGCGCATGGGCGCCAACCCGCACGCCAACGGCGGCCTGCTGCTCAGGGACTTGCGGCTGCCCGATTTCCGCGACTATGCCGTGGATGTTCCGCAACCCGGGCAGGCGCTCGCCGAACCGACGCGCATCCTGGGCACGTTCCTGCGCGACGTGATGCAGCTCAATAGCGACTCGCGCAACTTCCGCGTGGTGGGCCCAGACGAGACCGCCTCGAACCGCCTCGGTGCGTTGTTCGAGGCGACCGGGCGTGCATGGGTAGCGGAGCGTCTGCCTGAAGACGACCATCTCGCCCCCGATGGGCGCGTCATGGAAATCCTCTCCGAGCACACCTGCCAGGGCTGGCTCGAAGGCTACCTGCTCACCGGCCGGCACGGGCTGTTCTCGTGCTACGAGGCGTTCATCCACATCGTCGATTCGATGTTCAACCAGCACGCCAAGTGGCTGAAGGTGAGCAAGGAAATCCCATGGCGGCGGCCGATCGCCTCGCTCAATTACCTGCTCACCTCGCACGTCTGGCGTCAGGACCACAACGGTTTCTCGCATCAGGACCCGGGGTTCATCGATCACGTGGTCAACAAGAAGGCCGGCGTCATCCGCGTGTACCTGCCGCCCGACGCCAACACGCTGCTCTGCGTCACCGATTGTTGCCTGCGTTCGCGTCATCTGGTGAACGTCATCGTCGCCGGCAAGAACGACCAGCCGCAGTGGCTGGCCATGGACGCCGCCATCAAGCACTGCGCGGCCGGGATCGGCATCTTCGAATGGGCGAGCAGCGACACCGACGGCGAGCCGGACGTGGTGATGGCGGCGGCCGGCGACGTGCCGACGCTCGAAACGCTGGCGGCGGTCGATCTGCTGCGCACGCACCTTCCCGACCTCAAGGTGCGCGTGGTGAACGTCGTGGACCTAATGACGTTGCAGCCCCGGGAGGAACACCCGCACGGTCTCGCGGACCGGGAGTTCGACGGGCTGTTCACCACTGACAAGCCGGTCATCTTCGCCTACCACGGCTATCCGTGGCTGATTCACCGGCTCACCTACCGCCGCACCAATCACCAGAACCTGCACGTGCGTGGGTACAAGGAGGAGGGCACCACCACCACGCCGTTCGACATGGCGGTGTTGAACGATCTCGACCGTTTTCATCTGGTGGCCGACGTGATCGATCGCGTGCCGACGCTCGGCTACAAGGCCGCCTACCTGAAGCAGCTGATGCGCGACAAGCTCATCGAGCACCGCCAGTACATCGAGCGCCACGGCCAGGACATGCCGGAGATACTCAAGTGGAAATGGCCCGCGTCCCCTGTTGCCAACCCTGCTGCCAAGGAGCCCACACCATGAGCCTGAATCGACGTGATTTTATGAGTCTGGCCGGCGGCGCTGCCGCCGCCGCTGCCCTCGGTCCCGGTCTGCGTTTGATCGAGCTTGCCCGGGCGCGCTCCCCAGAGGAAGCCGCATCCAGCCTGCAGCGCTGGGGGCTCTTGATTGATGCCAACCAGTGCGCCGAGGGCTGCACCGCCTGCGTCGACGCCTGCTTTACCGAGAACGGCGTGTGGGGCCACGGGCGGCCCAGGACCGATGCGCAGTGGATCCGCAAGCTGACCGTCACCGACGAGCAGACCGGGCACACGCAAAGCTTCCCCGTCATGTGCCAGCACTGCGAGTTTCCACCCTGCGTGGACGTTTGTCCTACCGGGGCGTCATTCCGGCGCGCCGACGGAATCGTGCTCGTCAATAAGCACACCTGCATCGGCTGCCGCTACTGCATGATGGCCTGTCCCTACAAGGCGCGCTCGCTCATTCACGAGCCGACTCACAATCAGAAAGACTACGCGCCACGCGGCATAGGCACGGTCGAATCCTGCACGCTGTGCGTGCACAAGGTGGATCGCGGCGACGGCATCACCGCCTGCGCCGAGGCCTGTCAGCGGGCAGGACATCAAGCAATCCTGTTCGGCGACCTGAAAGACCCCGACAGCGAGATCAGCAAGCGGCTGGCGGCGCAGCCTTCGAAGCAGATCCGGGCGGACCTGAATCTGAATACCGGCGTGCGTTACCAAAACATACTGGGATAAGGCGAACGCGATCGCCAAGGAGATATCGATGAGTGCCACGGTCAAGGATCCGGTCTGCGGAATGGAGGTCGCCCCGACGCAGTTCGAAACGATCTACGAGGGGCTTCACTATGCCTTCTGCTCGGAGCAATGCCGGCAGCGCTTCGCCGCCAATCCCCACCTCTATGTCGGGGTGCCCGGCGAGAAGGCGCCCGGGCAGAAGGGCGTGGAGCTGTTCAAGCGCAGGCGCTTCCAACTCGACGCGCCGCTCGACGCGCCGGACGCCGCGGTTCTGACCGAGGCATTGGGCGCCATGATGGGGGTGAAGGCCGTCGAGGTTCAGGACGGCAACACGGTGACCATCACCTACGACCTGATCCAGGCAACGGCGGAACAGCTCGAAGCGAAGATGGCGGAGGTGGGCGCGAAGCTCGGCGCAGGCTGGGCGGAGCGATTGCGCCGCGGTTTCGTGCATTACATGGAGGAAACCGAGGTGGGAAACCTGGAAGTGCATTCGCATCATGGGCATGGCCATTGAACAGCGTTCAGAAATTTGAATGCCCAATCCTGGGCGAAGCGAATGAGAAGGCGAGGCCCGACCCGACTGCGACGTCCACCCAAGGGGTGATTTTGATGGCAACAAGCGAGGAGATAGATCATGGACTGGTTAACGCAGAACTGGATTTGGGTGGTGTTTTTCGTCCTGTTCATCGGCATGCACCTGTTCGGCCATGGCGGGCATGGGGGCCATGGCGGCTGTGGTCGCGGCGGCGGAGACGAGCAGCCGCCCGCAGGCGGAGAGCGGCCGGGCAGGGACAAACCGCAAGGCCATCAACATTGAGGAGATCGTCATGCTGAATATCAAGCTCGTTTCCTGGACGCTCGGGCTATGGGGCGCGGTCACCTTCATCGTGTGCCTGATCTACGGCCTCGTCACGCCGCAGAGCCTGCACATGCACGAATTCCTCGAACAGGTACTGCCGGCGTTCAAGTGGCTCACCTGGTGGGGCTTCCTGCTCGGGCTGGCCGAAAGCTTTCTCTACGGCGTGTACGCGGGGATGGTGTATGTGCCGATCTACAACGCGCTCAAGCGCCGCTGGGCGGAGGGCTAACGCGATGCGCCACGCCCGGGATTTGCGTGCTGCGACTGGATGGAGCGAGCAGTCGATGATGGCCGCGCACTCATCGGGATGAGCCATGCATGCGCTGCTGGTTCAATGGGTGGGTTACGTCGTCCCCTGGATCGAGGCCCTGGGCATCGTCGTGGTGCTGTGGGGCGTCCTGGAGGCGTTCATGGGTCTGGCTCAGCGTGGCTGGTCACTGGCGACGCAGCGCACGCTGCGCAAGGACCTGGGGGCCATTCGTCTCGCGATGGGCGAGAAGATGGTGCTCGGACTCGAGTTCTTCCTGGCCGGCGACATCGTGCAGACCATCGTGGTGCCGACCTGGAACTCGCTGGCGATCCTCGGCGGCATCGTGGTGATCCGCACGGTGATCGTCTATTTCATGAACCTTGAGTTGAGCCGGGGAGCGAGACAGGCCGACGTATGAGACAGGGCAACCGTGTCATGCCGTGGTCTGCCGATGCCGGCGTAGAACGCGCGGCGGGCATCATGCGGCGCGTGTTCCGGGATTATCCTGGCAGCATGGCGGTGCGTTTGTGGGACGGTCGAACGCTTGCCCTCGGTGGTGGCGCGCCCGAATTCACCCTGGTCTTGCGGGAATCCCGCCCCTTGCGGGAATTGATCCTGACCCGCGATCCCCTGCGCCTGGCTGAAGCCCACTTTCGGGGAAAGGTGGATATCGAAGGGGATCTCTATGCCGCCCTGCAACTCAAGGATTATCTGCAATCCCTGCGGCTGTCCGCGTTCGAGAAGGCCGCTTTCCTTATCGGAGCGCTTTTGTTGGGGAGCTCTGTGGATGAAGACACAGGCAGGACTTCGCCAGCCTGGCGCGCATCCCTGTTCGCCCGCTTGGCAGGCAAGCATTCCAGGCCGCGCGACTGCCAGGCTATCGCCTTCCACTACGACGTTTCAGACGATTTCTATCGGCTCTGGCTGGACGAGCGGATGGTCTATTCCTGCGCCTATTTCGAGGACGCGGCCGGCGGCCTGGACCAAGGCCAGCGCAACAAGCTCGATCACCTCTGCCGCAAGCTGCGACTCAAGCCCGGCGAACGCCTGCTCGACATCGGTTGCGGCTGGGGCGCCCTGATCCGCTGGGCTGCCGTGCATTACGGCGTATCGGCCCACGGCATCACCCTCAGCCGCAACCAGTACGAACACTGCCTGCGCCGGATCGCCGAGGAGGGCCTGCAGGACCGGGTCAGCGTGGAACTCAGGGATTACCGGGATGTGGCGGGCGACGCAGTGTTCGACAAGATCGTCAGCGTCGGCATGTTCGAACACGTTGGCATCGAGAATTTCCCCGTTTACTTCGGCACGGCCCGACGCCTGCTGAAACCGGGCGGGCTGTTCCTGAATCACGGCATCACCCATGACAGCGAGGGCTGGCGGAAAAGCGTTTCGACCCGGTTCATCAACCGCTACGTTTTCCCAGACGGCGAGTTGGACATGGTGAGCAATGTCCAGCGCGCCATGGAGCGCTGCGGCTTCGAGATCCTGGACGTGGAGGCGTTGCGGCCCCATTACGCCCTGACCCTGCGGCATTGGGTGCGGCGTCTGGAAGATGGCCGGGAAGAGGCATTGCGGCACGTTTCCGAACCGACCTACCGGGTCTGGCGGCTTTATATGGCGGCTTGCGCCCTGGCCTTCGAGGCGGGTGACGCCGGTGTCTATCAGATTCTGGCCGGACGACGAACCAAGGGTCTGTATCCAGTTCCCTTGACGCGGCGGGATGTCTATCCAGTCCGTGGAACCGGGAGGCGATGAATGAAAGAAACCGTCCATGGCTATCTGCAAACCGGTCAGACGACCTGCCACGACCCTGGCGGTGTGGCGATTTCCTGCGCCGACAGTGGCCAGGACGGCGAATTCCACCGCGGCCTTCCCTGGCTCGAGCCGCGCTTCGAAGTCCGCGGCGAAATCGTCCTCGACCGGCTCACGGGACTGTTCTGGACGCGCAATGCCAACTCCGGCGAATTTCCCATGACCTGGCGGGAGGCCCTGACATTCGTTGCCGGAATGAACCGCGAACGGGCGCTGGGCTGTTCCGACTGGCGGTTGCCCAACCGGCGCGAACTGCGCAGCCTGGTGAGCCACCAGACCCGCCGTCCCGCACTGCCCGAGGGACACCCTTTCGTCAACGTGTTTGCCAGCTGGTACTGGAGCGCCACCAGCGCCGCCGGCGTCCCTACCCACGCCTGGTACGTGGATATGGACGGCGGGCGCATGTTCTACGGCGGCAAGGATCAATCCTTTTTGGTCTGGCCGGTGAGGGGAGAAATCAGCATGCTGCCGGCCACCGGTCAGACGCTATGTTACGACGACAGGGGCGCGATCGTTCCATGCGCGGGAACGGGACAGGACGGCGAATTCCGCACCGGTCTCCCCTGGCCCGCGCCGCGCTTTTCCGCTTGGGATGAAACGGTGATCGACCGGCTCACCGGGCTTGTCTGGCGGCGCGCCGCGAGCCTCGTGCCCGAGGGTGTGACCTGGCATGAGGCGCTGGCGGCGGTGACGCGCTTTAATGCTGGGAATGGCGCGGGCTGGCGGTTGCCCAACATCAACGAGCTGGAATCACTGGCGGACTGCGCCGCCGCCAACCCGGCTCTGCCGTCGGATCATCCTTTCGCACAGGTACGGGATGTGTATTGGTCGTCTACCACCAGCCTATACGAGCCGGACTGGGCCTGGGCGCTTTATCTGGACAAGGGCGCGGTGGGGGTCGGGCAGAAAAGCCAGGCGCGCTCCCAGGTATGGCCGGTTCGGGAACATCACCGTTTTGAAGCTGGCGTTGAGGAGATGGTATGAAGCAGCAACAACAGTTTTCTTCTGGCAGCCGTCCTTCCCGGTGTCGCGGAGGTCGAATCAGACGAATGCTCGGCGGAGGGGCAGCGGTGGGCTTCGTGCTCACCGTCGCCGGCATTTCGCTCACTCCGCCAGCATGGCCTCAAGCGGTTGAGCACAAGCCGAGATTTCAATCGCACAGCGCGATGGAGCACGAGATGGACCGCTTCCGCGCGGACCTCGTCGCCCTGCGCGAGGCGATGAATCGCTTTCGCGAGCTTTGTCGTCGCGAGCGGCAAGCCGCCCTCAAGCCGCACCTGGAACGGGTGCGTGACAACATGGATCGGGCACTCGCGATGGAAGAACAGATGCAGCAGGACCTCAACCGTGGCCGGATGGTGAGCGACAGCGACCTGCGGCACCGGATCAGGCTTCTCGGAGAGCAGGTGCGCATGCTGATCGAGATGAACGCGTTGGCGCTCGAGGAAGCCGAGCGGCCCGACTGTTCAAATCCATGAACCGGGTGACGCTCGGTGGCGAGCGGCGAGCGCCTGGATAAGGAGACATTGTGTATGGCCTGAGACGACTGTTCCAGATCGGCTTTGCAGTCTGCGCTTATCTGCTGTGGCGGCTGCTGGTGCATCTGCATCTGTGGCGTGCGTCGGTGACGCCGGCGCAGCGGCTGTGCCGTACGATCGAACGGCTGGGCACGACATTTGTGAAGCTTGGCCAAGGCTTGAGCCTGCACCGCGACTTGTTGCCAGACGAGTACATCCGGGCACTGCAGAGCCTACAGGACCACGTCGCGCCATTTCCGGGCGATATTGCGCGACGCGAAGTGGAACAGGCATTGGGAAAACCAATCCCAGAATTGTTTGCCGAATTCGAGGCGCATACGCTGGCGGCCGCGTCCATCGCGCAAGTGCACCGGGCGCGCCTGCACGACGGACGGCGGGTCGTGGTGAAAATCCGCAGGCCGCACATCAAAGCCCAGATCGACCGCGACATGCGCCTGCTGCGTGGCGTGCTGCGCGTGCTGCTTGCGCTGATGCCGTGGTTGCGGCGCTACGAGCCGCTCGCCCTCGTCGACGAAATCTGGGCCAACCTGCGCAAGGAGACGGACTTCCGCCGCGAGGCGCGGAACACCCTGCGCTTCGCCGAGGCCTTCCAGGGTTCGGCGACCGTGCATGTTCCGATGGTGATCGACGGGCTCTATGCGGAGTCGGTTATGGTGCAGGAACTGAGTGGCGGGCGGCGCGTTGACGATCCCAGAGTGCGCGCGCACGGGGCGCAACTCGCGCAGGCCCTGGTCGAGGCCTATTTGCAGCAGATATTCGTCATGGGCCTGTTTCACGGCGATCCCCATCCCGGCAATCTGTTCATCATGGAGTGCGGGCGCATCTGTTTCCACGACTTCGGCATCGTCGGCGCGCTCGATTCGTCCGCGCGCCGCAACCTGGCGGCGTTCCTGCTCGCCTTCGTCCATCAGGACAGCGAGTGGATGCTGGATGCGGCGCTGGACCTGGGGCTGCTTGCGGGGACGCTCGACCGCGCGGAGTTCCGCCAGGGAATGCAGGAGCTCATCCAGGACTATGCCGGCCTGCCGCTCAAGGAGTGGTCGCTGGCCGAAGCGTTCGTGCGCGTGGCGCGTCTCGGAGGCGGGCGCAACATCCGCATTCCGCACAGCCTGCTCGTCCTGATGCGCATGCTCTATCTGATGGAAAACGCCGTGCGTGATCTCGACCCGGACTTCAATCTGCTACAGAGCCTGCTCGGCAAGGCCGAAGCGGTGCTCGGTTCCTCCGCCGGCGCCGAAGCGGAAGCGGGGCTCGACCGGCTGCGGTTCGAGGCTGCGGCCGGGGTGCACGAACTGCCGGCCGAACTCGGCGCCTGGATTCACCGGATACGCGCCAAGGGCCTGGAGATGCAGGTTCAGCACCACGGCATGGAAGAACTGGAGCAACAGATAGCCCGCGGCAGCAACCGCATGGCGCTGGCGCTGGTGACGCTGGGCCTCTACATTGCCGCCTCGCTGCTGATGCAGCACTCGATCGGGCCGCGCCTCGGCGAGATGCCGCTGCTGGCGGCGGCGGGTTACGCGCTGGCGTTGTGGTTTACCTGGCGTCTCGCGCGCGGGATTTCCCGCTCCGGAAAGCTGTGATGTCCTTGGGGGGGAGTCGGATGGGAAAGGTTTTCGCGGAACGTCTTGGCCCTGCCGAACTGGAAAAGCTGCAGCACGCATCATTTAACTACTTTCTGCACGAGACGAATCCGGTCAACGGGCTGGTGATCGACAAGACCGAAGCAAATTGGCCTGCCAGTATTGCCGCCACCGGCCTCGCGTTGGCGGTTTACCCGGTGGGCGTCGAGCGCGGATTTATGCCGCGCGCTTCGGCGGTAGAACGCACGCTGACCACCCTGCGGTTTTTCTGGAACAGCCCGCAAGGCCCCGAGCCTGATGCGACCGGCTATCAGGGGTTTTACTACCATTTTCTTGACATGCAGACTGGGCGGCGCGCCTGGCAATGCGAACTGTCGACGATAGACAGCGCTTTGCTCCTGGCGGGGGCGTTGACGGCGGGGGCGTACTTTGACGCCGATACGGCCGAAGAACATGAAATCCGCACTCTCGCCGACGCGCTCTATCGCCGCGCCAACTGGCCGTGGGCGCAGAATCAGGATGCAACCGTAACGCATGGCTGGAAGCCTGAAAGCGGCTTCCTCAACTACCGCTGGGAAGGCTACGACGAGGCGCTGCTGTTGTATATCCTGGGGCTGGGTTCGCCGACTCATCCGCTGCCCGAGAGCGCCTATGCGGCGTGGGCTGCCACCTACCGGTGGGAACACTGTTACGGATACGACTATCTCTATGCCGGGCCGTTATTCACGCACCAGCTCTCGCATATCTGGGTCGACTTTCGCGGTATCCAGGACGCCTTCATGCGTGCCAAGGGCATCGACTATTTCGAGAACAGCCGGCGCGCGACCTATGTGCAACACGAGTACGCCATCGACAACCCGCTCAAGTTCGCGCACTACGGCGGGCACTGCTGGGGCCTGACCGCGAGCGAAGGTCCCGGTCCAGACACCATCAACGTAGCCGGCATCGAGCGCCAGTTCTTCGATTACGTGGGCCGCGGCGTGCCGTACGGACCCGACGACGGCACGATCGCGCCGTGGGCCGTGGCGGCGTCGCTGCCATTCGCGCCCGAGATTGTGTTGCCCGTGCTCGATTACTGTATTCATGACGTCAAATTGACAGAGTCCAACCGCTACGGCTTCAAAGCGTCCTTCAATCCGACCTACCCTGCCGCATCCGGCAATCCCCACGGCTGGGTATCGCCGTGGCATTTCGGGCTCAATGAAGGGCCGACTGTTCTGATGATCGAAAATTATCGTACCGGCTTGTTGTGGCAATTGATACGAAGGTGCCCATACATCGTCGGTGGCTTGCGGCGAGCGGGGTTTGATGGAGGTTGGTTATGAGCAGGTTGCGCAAGGCGTCACGTTGTTGCTCTACACCGGGCGCGCCGTCAGTCATTACCTGAGAGACGAGGAGAAAGCCATGAAAACCGTCACCATCGAAGTCGGCGATCTGCTGTCGGCATTGAGCGCACTCGGCGTCGAAAGGCAGCTCATGAAGCTTCCTGGCGTGCACAAGGCCGAGGCCAACTACGTCGCCGGCAGCGCCACCGTTGTGTACGACGAGACGGTGACGGATATCAAGACCATCAAGGCCCGGGTGCACGAATGCGGCTATCACTGCGCGGGCGAGCGCCTGCCAAAACACGTCTGTGTGCCCGAGGACCCCCCCGCTGCCGCCGCTGCCATTGCGCCTGCGGCGCCCGCCGGACACGTGCATGCGCGTGAACATGCTGGGCACGCAGCGCCAGCGGGCAAGGCGGAGGCGATGGCACACGAAATGGGCCACGGTGCCGGGATGGACGCGCATTCGATGGCGCGCGACATGCGCAACCGCTTCTGGGTTGCCCTGGCCTTCACCATCCCGGTCTTCGTCTATTCGCCCATGGGCGGCATGTTCACGCCGCCGGTGCCTCCGTTCGGCCTGCCTCTCAACATCTGGCTGTTCCTGCTTGCCAGCATCGCAGTGATCTATCCGGTGTGGCCGTTCGTGGTCGCCGCCTGGCGCGCGCTCAAGAACGGCGTTCTCAACATGGCGGTGCTGGTGGTGCTGTCGGTCGGCACCGGTTATCTGTTCAGCGTGGGCGCGACCTTCTTCTTCGCCGGCGTGCAGTTCTACGAGGCGGTAGCGGTGCTGCTGGTGTTCATCCTGCTCGGCCACTGGCTGGAGATGCGTGCCCGTGCTGGGGCCTCGGCGGCAATCCGCGCGCTGCTGGATCTTGCCCCGCCCATGGCCACGGTGATCCGTGGCGGGAACGAAACGGAACTGCCCACCGCCGAGGTCATGGCGGGTGACATGGTCGTCATTCGTCCCGGCAATAAAATTCCGGTGGACGGCGAGGTGCTCGAAGGCGAGTCGCAGGTGGATGAATCCATGCTCACCGGCGAATCCATGCCGGTCGGGAAGAAACCCGGCGACACGGTGATCGGCGCGACCATCAACAAGAGCGGCAGCTTCGTCTACCGCGCCACCAAGGTCGGCGCCGACACCGCGCTCGCGCAGATCGTCAAGCTGGTGCAGGAAGCTCAGAATTCGAAGGCGCCGGCGCAGCTGCTCGCCGACCGCGCATCGCAATGGCTGGTGATGATTGCGCTGGTGATTGGTTTGGCGACTTTCGCCGTCTGGTTCTGGGGCATCGGGGAGCCGCTGTTGTTCGCCCTCACGCTCACGATTACGGTGTTCGTAATCGCCTGCCCGGACGCGCTTGGACTCGCCACGCCGATGGCGGTGATGGTCGGTACTGGCCTCGGCGCCATGAACGGCATCCTGTTCAAGAACGCCGCAGCGCTCGAAGATGCTACGAGACTGGATGTCGTCATCTTCGACAAGACCGGCACGCTCACTTTAGGCCAGCCCGACGTAGTGGATGTGGCTGCTGCACCGGGTGTCAGCGAAGACGGGGTACTCGCGCTCGCCGCCGCCGTGGAGCAAGGCTCCGAGCATCCGCTGGCGCAGGCGATACTCAAACGCGCGGAGGGGCTGTTGATGCCGGCGGCAACCGGCTTTACCAATATCGACGGCATGGGCGCCCGGGGAGAAGTCGAGGGGCGCACGGTGCTGCTGGGCAATCGCAAACTGATGCAGGCCGAGAAAGTCGACATGGGCGGACTTGTGTCCCGCGCCGATGAGATGCAGGGGGCAGGGCGGACGGTTGTGCACGTTGCTCACGGAGGCAAGTTGGTCGGGCTCATTGCCATTGCCGATGCACCGCGCGCCACCTCGGCGGCGACGGTGCAGAAACTGCGCGAACGTGGCGTGCAGGTGGCTATGCTCACGGGAGACAACCAGGCGACGGCCGAGCGCATTGCTGCAGGGCTGGGCATCGATATCGTGCTCGCCGACGTGCTGCCCGGGCAGAAGGCCGATAAGGTGAAGGAACTGCAGGCGCAGGGCAAGAAAGTCGGCATGGTGGGCGACGGCATCAACGACGCGCCGGCGCTGACCCAGGCAGACGTGGGCTTCGCCATCGGCGCCGGCACCGACGTCGCGATGGAATCCGCCGACGTGGTGCTGATGAAGAGCGATCCGTTCGACGTGGTCGGCGCGATCGTGCTGTCGCGCGCGACGCTCGCTAAGATGCACCAGAACCTGTGGTGGGCGGTGGCCTACAACGTGGTCGCCTTCCCGGTCGCGGCCGGGGTGTTCTATCCCTTCGTCATCAGCCCCGAGGTCGCGGCGCTCGCCATGTCCGGCAGTTCGGCGCTGGTGGCGGTGAACGCATTGTTGCTCAAGCGTACGCGGCTCGAAGGCATCCGTGCGCACGGACCGACGGAGCGCGCAACCGTATGAACGTGTCCGCGATTGCCGCCCCGGAGTCCGTCACGAGCTTGGCGCTGCCGCTTGTGGCGGTATTCGTCGTCTCCATGGGGTTCGGCCTGGTGTTGCCGGTACTGCCCTTCGTGCTGGCACTCACGCTAGACGAGGCGACGTCGCGGGCAACGATTTCCTGGCACACCGGGCTCTTAACAGGTACGTACATGCTGGCACTGTTTCTATTTGCGCCGTTTTGGGGTTATGTCTCTGATCGGGTGGGGCGGAGAACTGTCATCTTGATTGGGCTCGCCGGTTTCATCGGCGCAATGCTGTGGTTTGCGCTGGCGCGCGGCCTGGTATCCGTTTATGCCGCCCGTGCGTTTGCCGGCGTGTTCGCGGCAGCAGTGCTGCCGGTAGTGTTTGCCTGGGTAAGCGATGTGCGGTCACCACCCACGCTGGCAGGGGCATTCGCCTGGTTGAGCGCGGCGAGTGCGCTTGGTTTTCTGTTCGGTCCGACACTGAGCGGCTGGCTGGCGTCGATCGAGACCATTGCCAGCGCCAAGGCGTTGGCGCTACCTTTCTATACGGCTGCGGCCATCGGGAGTGGAGTGTGGCTCTCGGTTTATCTGTGGTTTCCTGAAACCCTGGCACGACGCGCGGCGGATGCTCCGCCCCCGCCAGATCGGTCGTCGCTGCCGGGACTGCTGGCGCTGTCGCTGCTCGTGATGTTCGGTATCGGCAGCTTCGAGGTGGGTTTGGCATTGCAGGGCCAGCAGGTGTTGAACCTGGGTCCGCGCGAGATCGGCTGGATGTTCGCCGAGTGCAGCCTGGTCATGATATTGATGCAGATTTTTGTGCTCGCGCCGCTGCTCAAGCACGTTGGCAGCGGCCTGCTGGCACCGGCGTTCCTCGCGATGGCTGTCGGCATTGCGCTGCTGCCGTTGGCTGCGACCTATCCCGTGTTGATAGTCGGGGTGGGGCTGGTCGCCGGCGCTTCGGGCGTACTGATTCCGTCACTTGCTTATCTGGTATCGCTCGCGGCCGGAACACGGCAGGGCAGGGCACTCGGCAAGCAAACTGCTGCCGCAAGCCTGGGCCAGGCCATAGGCTCGGCAGTCGCCGGCTGGCTGTTCGCCGTGTTGATCGGCCGTTCGTTCTGGGTTACCGCCGCGTTGCTTGCGTTTGGCGCTGTCGCCGCGCTCCGTATTGCGGGGGCGTTGAAGGAGGTGAGTAATGATCCTGGATAAATAGCCTACCCAGATGCCGAATGTGTCGCCAGAGTCTGGCGACACACTGCCCCTGAACATGACAAAACTGTAATACTCCGGTTGGTTTTCTGTTGGGGCGGAGCCTTCAAACTACAGCATCTTGTCTCTATTCAATAAAAGATTACCAGGAGCTCCGCCCCGGGTAAGGAAGTCATGAAAATATCAGGGAAAGAGCGTATGAAACTACCAACAAGCTCGTTACATTTTCTGTTGTTTGTTCTGGTGTGGGGCTGGGGCATGGCGGCGCAAGCGCAGGAAGCGTTGCTGGGCGCACGTGTTGATTCGCTCCTTGAGTACGCCAGGACACATAACCCCGAATACGCAACGATGCTAACCTTCCCCCGAAATAGTTGACACCTCCATCTAACCGATTGGAGGTGCAGTATGGCCAAATCTGGCCCCAGAAAAACCAACCGCTACAGCGAAAAATTCAAGGCGACGGCTGTTCGATTAAGCGACCTTCCCGATGTCCTCATACAGGATGTTGCAGACGCGCTGGACATCCACCCCTTCATGCTGTCACGCTGGCGCAAGCAAGCCAGGGAGGGATTGATCGTGACCAAAGGCGTCCAGCTGGATCTGGAAACAGCTTCTGAACTGAAGCGGCTGCGGGATCTGGAGAAGAAGTACAAACTGCTCCAGGAGGAGCACGAACTCCTAAAAAAAGCCATCCGGTTTGCTTCCGATCAAAAACGGAAATCTTCGAGTTCATCGAAGCAAACCGGGAAACCCACCAAGTCGCAGTGATGTGCCGTGTGTATGGGGTGACCCGGGCCGGCTTCTATGCCTGGTGCAGCCGTGGACTCGGTCCACGGGCGCAGGAGAACGCCACGCTGACGCAGCAGATCGTCCGGGTTCATCAAGCCAGCCGCGCACTCTATGGCAGTCCCCGCGTGCATCGCCAGCTGCAGGCCGAGGGCATCTGTGTGGGTGAGAACCGGGTGGCGCGGCTGATGCGGGACCACGGCATTCGTGCCCGGGTCGCGACCCTTCGCTATACCGTGCCGAACATGAAGCGCTTCTTCGGAAGCCTCCCCAATCGCCAGCATGAACACCCGGCTGCCGAGCCCGATCAGGTCTGGGTCGGGGATATCACGTATCTGAAGGTGGGGGCGATCTACCGCTATCTGGCGGTGGTGATGGATCGGTGTTCACGCCGCATTGTGGGATGGGCATTCGGGCGACAGAAGAATGTGGTGTTGACGCTGCGGGCGCTTAATCATGCGGTGGGCAACCGCCGTCCGCCACCTGGGCTGATCTTCCATACCGATCGCGGCATCGAATACGCTGCCAATGCGTTCCGGGCGCGCCTGGCCGAATTAAAGATCACGCAGAGCATGAACCGTCCCGGCAAGGTAACCGACAATGCCTTCATGGAATCCTTCTTCCACTCGATGAAGTCGGAGACGATTCACGGCTGCACCTTCTCCGAGGATGGCCAGATGCTGTCGGTGTTGCGCAGCTATATCCCCTTCTACAACCGCAGTAGAATCCATTCATCCCTGAACTACGTGTCGCCTGCAACGTATGAACAAATGCTGGCTCAATAACCCGGTGTCAATTAAATCGGGGGAAGATTCTGCGCCTGGAAGCGGATGCCGCCGGCGAACGGGTGACTCCGACAGGCGCCTTGCCCGACCCCAAGCTCCTTATCGAACTGCGGGACATTACCCGGTTTGGCGAGCAGAGTCCGACGTTTTCTCCTGGCCGGGTCGGGAGCACCCGCTATTTGCTGGCGCAGGAGATTCCCTGGTTCGGTAAGCGTGATCTGAAACGAGAGATTGCCGAACTTGACGCCGAGGGGGCCAAGGGTCAGGCCATGGGAAGCTGGGCGGATCTCTCGGCACGCATCAAGTCGGCCTACGCCCAGCTTTATTACGTGTACCGCAACGAGCGCTATACCCGTGAAGTCCTTGACCTCATGGCGCGCCTGGAAAAAATTGCCCAGGTACGTTACGCAGGCGGCCTGTCTGCACAGCAGGACGTCATCAGGGCACAGGTCGAGCAGACCAGCATGAGGGCCGAGCTGATCGCCCTGGAGAACGAACGCCGGCAGCTGCAGGTGCGCGTGAATGCATTGCTTGCCCGCCCGGCAAACGCGCCGCTCGCAGAGCCGGGACAACTGCGCCCCGTTCCCAGCCAGGCACAACTCGACTATTCCGCGCTCGATGAACGCGTCCGGGCGCGTAATCCGCTCCTATTCACCGAGGGCGCGCGCATCAAATCGGCCGAGAAAAGTCGCGAACTCGCCTACAAGAATCGCTACCCCGATTTCACCTTCGGGATAGCCCCTATCCAGTATCAAAACTCGATCCAGGAGTGGGATCTGATGGTCGAACTCAACCTTCCCTTACAGCAATCCGCACGCCGCGCCCAGGAACGCGAATCGGAATCCATGCTGTCCGCCGCCCAGGCTCGCAGGGAGGCCGCATCAAACCAGGTGCTCGCCAATCTCGCGGAAAGCCTCTCCGGAATCGAGTCCGCCCGCCGCACCGAAATGCTGACCACAAGCAGCCTGCTGCCCCAGGCCGAACTCACCTTCCAGGCGGCGGTTGCCGGCTACGAGACCGGGAAAATCGACTTCGCGACACTTCTGGACGCGCAGCGCCAGATCCTCCAGGCCAAGCTGGGCCGGCTCAAGGCCGAGGTCGAGGCGCAGGTTCGGCTTGCGGAAATCGAGCGACTCCTGGGAGAAGGCCTATGAAGCGGGGCCTGAACTGGGCTATCGGCCTGATGGTCGCTGCGGTACTGACGGCGGGCGGTTACTGGCTGGGTACGCGTGGCGAGCGTGCAGGCGGGACGGCGCCAGCGAGCGAAGGGGCAAAGCAGGAACGCAGGATCCTCTATTACCGCAATCCCATGGGCTTGCCCGATACCTCGCCGGTACCGAAAAAAGACCCGATGGGGATGGACTACGTCGCCGTCTATCAAGGCGAGGAGGGCGGCGACGGAACCAGCGCCGCCACCCAGATCAGGATCAGCCCCGACAAGGTCCAGAAACTCGGCGTCAGAACCGAAGCCGCCAGCCTGCGGACGCTCAACCGGATCGTTCGGGCGGTCGGCCGCGTCGAACCGGACGAGCGGCGCATCTATGCGATCTCGCCCAAGTTCGAGGGCTACATCGAGCGCCTGCACGTCAACGTCACCGGCCAGGTGGTGAGCAAAGGCCAGCCGCTATTCGAGGTCTACAGCCCGGAACTGGTCTCGGCCCAGCGCGAATATGCGCTTGCCGCCCAGGGCATGCAGGCCATGAAGGATGCCGGCAGCGAGGCCCAGAACAGCATGCGGCAACTCGCCGAATCGAGCCTGATCCGGCTGAAGAACTGGGACATCTCCGACGCGCAGGTGCAGGCATTGGCGAAGTCCGGCGAGACGAAACGCACGCTGACCTTCCGCTCGCCGGTCAACGGTGTCGTGACTAGCAAGAATGCCCTGCAGGGCATGCGCTTCATGCCCGGTGAGACTCTGTATCAGGTCACCGACCTGTCTTCGGTCTGGATCGTGGCCGACGTTTTCGAACAGGACATCGGCCTCGTCAAAACGGGCGCGCAAGCCCGGGTGACGATCAACGCCTATCCGGACAAGGTCTTCGAGGGCCGGATCACCTATGTGTATCCCAGCCTCGAGGCCGCAACCCGCACCGTGCCGGTCCGCGTTGAGCTCGCCAATTCCGGATATCTGCTCAAGCCAGCTATGTTCGCCCAGGTGGAACTGCCGGTCGGCAGCAAGGCGGCGGTGCTGACAGTGCCGGATTCGGCGGTGATCGATAGCGGCACGCGCCGCATCGTCCTGGTGCAGGTTCAGGAAGGCCGCTTCGAGCCGCGCGAGGTCAGGCTCGGCGCCCGCGGGGACCGTTACGTGGAAGTACTGGACGGGGTCGCGGAAGGCGAACAGGTCGTGGTCGCGGCCAATTTCCTGATCGACGCCGAGAGCAATCTCAAGGCGGCCACCGGTGGCATGGGGGATCACGCCGGACATGGCAGCGCGCCGCAGTCCGGAGCCGTTGCACCCGTCATCAAGCCATTCGCGGCCGGGCATCAGGCAGAAGGCACGGTGGGCAGCGTGGATAGCCGGGCGGGAACAGTGAGCATCAGTCACGGCCCGGTGAAAACGCTGCAGTGGCCGAGCATGACCATGGAATTCAAGCTTGCGAATGAAGCCTTGCTCAAGAGCCTCAAGCCGGGTGCGGCCGTGGCCTTCGAGTTCGTCGAGCGCCAGCCCGAAGAGTGGGTGATTACCGGTATCAAGCCGATGGCTGGCCCCACGACGCCTGCCTCACCCGATCCTCGCTCCGGTCACTGACGGGATACGCCATGCTGGCCAAAATCATCGAATGGTCGGGCCGGAATCGTTTCCTCGTCCTGCTCGCCACCCTGTTCATCCTCATCGGCGGCGTCTATGCCGTCGCCAAAACCCCGCTCGATGCGCTGCCCGACCTGTCCGACGTGCAGGTCATCGTCTACACCGAGTTCCCCGGCCAGGCGCCGCAGGTGGTCGAAGACCAGGTCACCTATCCGCTCACCACGGCCATGCTCGCCGTACCCCGCTCCAAGGTAGTGCGGGGGTTTTCCTTCTTTGGCGCGTCCTTCGTTTACGTGATTTTCGAGGACGGTACCGACATCTACTGGGCCCGCTCGCGGGTGCTGGAATACCTCAACTTCGCCTCCGGCCGTTTGCCGAAGGGCGTGACGCCAACGCTGGGCCCGGACGCCACCGGGGTCGGCTGGGTGTATCAGTACGTCCTGCTGGCGAAGGACAGGACGCTGGCGGAACTGCGCACGATCCAGGACTGGTACGTGCGTTATCAGCTGACCAAGGCGCAGGGCGTGGCCGAAGTCGCCTCCATCGGCGGCTTCGTCCAGACCTATCAGGTGACGGTCGACCCGGTGAAGCTGCGCGCCTACGGGATACCGCTGTCGAAGGTCTCGCAGGTCATCCGCGATTCCAACCGCGATGTCGGCGGGCGCGTCGTGGAAATGGCTGAAACCGAGTATATGGTGCGCGGCAAGGGCTATCTGCGCGGCAAGGGCGACCTGGAAGTACTGGTGGTGAAAAGCGATCAGGGCACGCCGGTGCTGATCCGCGACATCGCCCGCGTTGAGTTGGTGCCGGACGAGCGGCGCGGCCTCACCGAACTCAACGGCGAGGGCGAGGTGGTGTCGGGTATCGCGATGGCGCGCTACGGCGCGAACGCACTGGAGGTCATCGGCAATCTCAAGGCCAAGGTAAGCGAAATCTCCGCCGGCCTGCCGCAAGGCGTGACGATCCAGGCGGTCTATGACCGCTCCGAGCTGATCCACCGCGCCATCAAGACGCTCAAAACCACGCTGATCGAGGAAAGCATAATCGTCGCGCTGGTATGTGTGATCTTCCTGCTGCACGTGCGTTCGGCGTTGGTCGCCATCCTGATGCTGCCGGTCGGCGTGCTGATCGCCTTCATTGTCATGCGTCTCCTCGGCATGAACTCCAACCTGATGAGCCTCGGTGGCATCGCCATCGCGATCGGCGCCATGGTGGACGCGGCGATCGTGATGATCGAGAACGCCCACAAGCACCTGGAGCGTCTGAAGGAAGGCGAATCCCGCGCCGAGGCGATGATCACTGCATGCAAGGAAGTGGGGCCGGCGTTGTTCTTCTCGCTGCTCATCATCACCGTCTCATTCTTGCCGGTGTTCACGCTGGAAGCGCAGGAGGGCCGGCTGTTCGCCCCGCTCGCCTACACCAAAACCTTCGCCATGGCGGGCGCGGCGTTGCTGTCGGTGACGCTGGTGCCGGTGCTAATGCTGCTGTTCATCCGCGGCCGGATCCTGCCGGAGGCGAAGAATCCGGTGAACCGTTTCCTGATCTGGGGCTATCGCCCCATCATCGCCTGGGTGATGCGCTGGAAGAAACTCACGATCCTTGCGGCCCTGCTGACCCTGGGCGTTTCGATCTATCCGGCCTCCCGGCTCGGCAGCGAGTTCATGCCGACCCTGAACGAGGGCACGCTGCTCTACATGCCGTCTTCACTTCCCGGCATGTCGATCACCAAGGCGGCTGAACTGCTGCAGACCCAGGACAAGATCATCAAGAGCTTCCCCGAGGTCGCATCGGTCTATGGCAAGGCGGGCCGCGCCAACACCGCGACCGACCCGGCGCCGATCGAGATGTTCGAGACGGTGATCAACCTCAGGCCTGAATCAGAATGGCGCCCCGGCATGACGGTGGACAAGCTGATCGCTGAATTGGACAAGGCGTTGCAGTTTCCGGGCGTGGCGAACGCCTGGACCATGCCCATCAAGGCACGCATCGACATGCTGTCCACAGGCATCCGCACGCCCATCGGCATCAAGGTCTTCGGCAGGGATCTGGACGGGATGGAAAAACTGGCCAAGGAAATCGAGGCCGTGGTGAAAACCGTGCCCGGCACCACCTCGGCCTTCGCCGAGCGCATCACCGGCGGCTATTACCTCAACATCGAACCGGATCGCGAGCAATTGGCCCGCTACGGCCTGGCGGTCGGCGACCTGCAGGAGGTGATCGGCACCGCGCTGGGCGGCGAGATGGTGACGACCACGGTGGAGGGGCGGGAACGCTTCGGCGTGCAGGTTCGGTATCCGCGCGAACTGCGCGCCAACCCCCAGCAGATCGCCCAGGAGGTGCTGATGCCGGCCATGGACGGGGCGATGATCCCGCTGGGCCAGGTCGCCCGAGTGGAAATCACCAAGGGCACTCCGGGAATCCGCACCGAGAATGCACTGCTTTCAGCTTATATCTTCGTCGACATACGCGGCCGCGACATCGGCTCCTACGTGGCCGACGCCCGCAAGGCGGTCGCCGAACAGGTGAAGTTTCCGGCCGGCTACTACATCGCCTGGAGCGGCCAGTTCGAATACATGGAGCGCGCCATCGAAAAGATGAAAATTGTTATTCCGGTGACACTGCTGATCATCTTCCTGCTGCTCTATCTCAACTTCAGACGCTTGACCGAAACGCTAATTGTCATGCTGTCGGTACCCTTTGCCCTGGTAGGCGGGATATGGCTGATGTGGCTGCTGGGTTACAACCTGTCGGTCGCGGTGGCGGTAGGTTTCATCGCGCTGGCTGGCGTCGCTGCCGAGACCGGTGTGGTGATGCTGATCTACCTGGACCGTGCCTGGGAAGACATGAAGGCCCAATGCCACGCGTCCCATCGCACGCCCAATACTGCCGATCTTTACGCGGCCGTGATGGAAGGCGCCGTCGAGCGCGTCCGCCCTAAGATGATGACGGTTGTCGCGATTATGGCCGGCCTGCTGCCCATCATGTGGGGGACGGGAACCGGTTCGGAAGTCATGAGCCGCATCGCCGCACCGATGGTGGGCGGGATGATTTCGTCGACGGTGCTGACCCTGGCCGTGATTCCGGCGATTTACGCACTGGTCAAGCAGTGGCGTCTGGCGCGGGAAGGGTGATTGCGTGATGCGCGTGGCTTGCGCCCATCATGTTGTTGTCGCGTGGGTGGGGGCCGGAAAAGGCTAGCCACGCACGGAGGTCACTTCATGAAAACCGTGACGATCGAAATCAAAGGGCTGTTGTCGGCGCTGAGTGCGCTCGGCATCGAGAAGCAGCTCATGAGGCTCCCAGGCGTACACACAGCCGCGGTGAATTACGTCGCCGGCAGCACCACGGTGGGGTACGACGAACCCGCCACCGATCTTCAGACTATCATGGCCTGGGTAGACGAGTGTGGTTATCACTGCGCCGGCGGTCTGCCGCGTGTAGGCGTCCGCTTCAAGGCTTGCCGCATCAGTATGCGCGCACGGATACACCGATGCCGATTTTCCCCTGGAGGTGGAGTTTGTGCCTGCAGGTATACCGGAGGTGATCCGTCTGCAAATGCAGGGCTACGCTACTAGCGTCCCTGAGCGCCAGAGCGAGTCACCCAGCGCAGCAGGACAACTGCTTCACGTCCTTGGTGAAGGTCTGGGCGCAGAGCTTCAGCCCCTCCACCATGGTGAGGTAAGGGAACAGTTGCCCGGCCAGATCGGCGACCGTCATACGGTTGCGAATAGCCAGCGCGGCAGTCTGGAT
>JAJYXG010000091.1:0-35055 GCA_021791095.1 Pseudomonadota bacterium | reverse complement strand
GCACCTCGGGCGCGGTGCGGCGCAAGATCAACGTCGGCCAGTACGTGGTCGAGCGCGGCGAGAAGTTCATCGCCATCAAGCCCTTCGCCAGCCGCTACGAATGGGAAGTGCACATCCTGCCGCTGGCGCACCAGGCCGACTTCCTCGACGTGCGCAGAGAGGATCTGGCCGACCTGGCGCGGGTGATGAAGCGCACCATGGCGCGGCTGGACGCGGTCATCGGCGGCGCACAATACAACTTCTTTCTGCACTCCGTGCCGCATGACGCCCAGCGCCCCGCGCACGCACCGAGCTATCACTGGCATCTGGAAATCTGTCCGCGCACCTCAATTCCCACCGGGTTCGAACTGGGTTCGGGCCTGTTCGTCAACACCATCAACCCGGAACAGGCGGCGGAGCGCCTGCGCGCGGTTGAATTGTGAACGCGCCTGGGGCGGGGCGGTTGCGTAAGCGGAAACGCGCTGTCCATTCCGATAAACCGACACTGGCGTGATCCTGGGCTAGAATGAAGGGCCGTTATGTATCCGGATTGCGGCGGCTCGCACTTCTGTCAGGCCGCAAGCCTGCGGATCTCCCTCCTGATGCCTGCCCGTGAATAATTTCCTGTATCGCCTGACCCTATCAATAGCCGAGGCCCGTTTGCCACGCTCAGCCTGTCCTGGCGGAAAGCGGGAGCAAGCGCTTGTTTGAGCGGCACGCCGGCGGCGAGCGCGTCATTCTGGCGGCACTCGATTTCGGCGACCCGGATTTTGCCGAGAGCGTGGCCGAGTTGCGCCTGCTGGCGTCGGGTGCCGGGCTCGATATCCTTGGCGAGGTGCAGGGCAAGCGCAGCCGCCCGGACGCCGCGCTGTTCGTGGGAAGCGGCAAGGCCGACGAGATTGCCGCGCTGGTCCTTGCCACCGAAGCCGAGGTCGTCATATTCAACCACGAGCTGTCCCCTGCGCAGGAACGCAATCTGGAGCGCCGCGTGCACTGCCGGGTGATCGATCGTACCAGCCTGATCCTGGATATCTTCGCTAGCCGGGCGAACAGCGCCGAGGGCAAGCTGCAGGTCGAGCTGGCCCAGTTGCAGCATCTGTCGACCCGCCTGGTGCGCGGCTGGACCCACCTTGAACGCCAGCGCGGCGGCGTAGGCATGCGCGGCCCCGGGGAGAAGCAGCTGGAAACCGACCGCCGCCTGCTGGGTGTGCGGGTCAAGGCACTGCGCGAGCGGCTCGCCAAGCTGGGCAAGCAGCGCCGCACCCAGCGGCGGTCGAGATCGCGCCAACACGTGCTGTCGGTGGCGCTGGTGGGGTACACCAACGCGGGTAAATCCACCCTGTTCAATGCGCTGACGCGCGCGGGTGCCTATGCGGCCGACCAGTTGTTTGCCACGCTCGATACCACCACGCGCAAGATCTACCTGCCGCGCCTGGCTGAATCAGCCGGCGGCGAGCCGGCGAGCGGCGAAGTGGTGCTGTCGGATACCGTCGGCTTCATCACCCGCCTGCCGCACGATCTGGTGGCCGCTTTCCGCGCTACCCTGGAAGCGACCGCCGAGGCCGATCTGCTGCTGCACGTGATCGATTCGTCCAGTCCCGGGCGCGAGCGCCAGATCGAGGCGGTCGAGAAGGTGCTGGGGGAAATCGGGGCGGATGCCGTGCCGCAGCTCAGGGTCTACAATAAGCTTGATTTGACGGGCGTTGCGCCCGGAGTGGGGCGCGACGAATATGGTAGACTTCAAAGCGTGTATGTATCTGCGCAAACCGGCGCGGGGCTTGAACTTTTGCGTGAGTCGCTGTCAGAAATCCTGCTTGCCGGCCGCGCCCGGCTTGAAGCTGGCCAGGATGAAGCCGGCACAATAGACGAACCCTCTCCCCAACCTACAGTTTTTTCCAAATAACGCTATGGCATGGAACGACCCGCAATGGGGCAATAAAGATAACCGCAAGAATAGCGGCCCCCCCGACCTGGACGAGCTCTGGCGGCGCGTCAACCAGCGCCTCAACAGCATGTTCGGCGGCAAGGGCAGCGGCGGTGGAGACGGCTTCTCCCCGCCGGCGGGCTTGCCGGGCGGCGGCAATCTGGTCGGCCTGCTGATCGGCGTGCTGGTGCTGGTGTGGGTGGCCAGCGGCTTCTATATCGTCGATACCGGCCAGCGCGGCATGGTGCTGCGCTTCGGAAAATACGTCGAAACCACCGAGCCGGGCCCGCGCTGGCATCTGCCGTGGCCGATCGAGTCGCGCGAGATCGTCAACGTCGACCAGGTGCGCACGGTCGAAATCGGCTACCGCAACAACGTCAAGAGCAAGGTGCTGAAAGAGTCGCTGATGCTGACCGACGACGAGAACATCATCGACCTGCAGTTTGCCGTCCAGTACATCCTGAAGGATCCGGTCGAGTTCCTGTTCGTCAACCGTTCCCCCGAAGACAGTGCGCTGCAGATCGCCGAAACCGCGATGCGCGAAGTCGTCGGCAAGAGCAAGATGGACTTTGTGCTGTACGAGGGTCGTGCCGAGATTGCCGCGCGCGCCAAGCAGCTGATGCAGGACATCCATGACCGCCACAAGACCGGCATCAGCATCAGCCAGGTGACCCTGCAGAACATCCAGCCGCCCGAGCAGGTGCAGGCCGCGTTCGACGACGCGGTGAAAGCGGGGCAGGATCGCGAGCGTCTGAAGAACGAGGCCGAGGCCTACTCCAACGACGTGGTGCCGCGCGCCCGCGGTCTGGCCTCGCGGCTGAAAGAAGAAGCCGAAGGCTACAAGCAGTCGGTGATCGCCAACGCCGAGGGTGAAGCCAGCCGCTTCTCGCAGATCTTTGCCGAATACCAGAAGGCGCCGCAGGTCACGCGCCAGCGACTCTATCTCGACACCATGCAGACCGTGATGAATAACACCAGCAAAATCTTGGTGGACCAGAAAGGCGGCAACAGCCTCTTGTACCTGCCGCTCGACAAGTTGCAGCAGATTGTCAGCCAGCCATACAGCGGCGCGCCGGATGTCCTGTCTCAAGCGCCGGCTCCGATATCGACCGCGCCGATGGATGCGCGTACGCGGGATGCTCTTCGCAGTCGTGACCGGGAGGATCGGCCATGAACAAGAGCATCGGATCGTTGTTGATCGGCCTGCTGGTCGTCGTGGTCGTGCTGAGCGCCAGCATGTTCACGGTGGACCAGCGACAGAACGCCCTGGTGTTCCAGCTGGGCGAAGTGGTGTCGGTGAAGACCAAGCCGGGCCTGTATTTCAAGCTGCCGCTGGTGCAGAACGTGCGCTTTTTCGATACGCGCATCCTGACGCTGGATTCGGCCGACCCCGAGCGTTTCATCACCTCGGAAAAGAAGAACGTGCTGGTCGACTCCTTCATCAAGTGGCGCGTGATCGATGCGCGGCAGTTTTACGTGTCGGTCGGCGGTGACGAAACGCGGGCCCAGATCCGCCTCAACCAGACGGTCAACGACGGCCTGCGCGCCGAATTCGGCAAGCGCACCATCAACGAGGTGGTGTCGGGCCGGCGCGAGGAAATCATGAACATCATCCGCACCAAGGCCGATAGCGATGCCCGCAAGATCGGCGTGCAGGTGGTGGACGTGCGGATCAAGCGGGTCGACCTGCCGGAAACCGTGTCGGAAAACGTCTACCGGCGGATGGAGGCTGAGCGCAAGCAGGTGGCCAACGAACTGCGTTCGACCGGTGCGGCCGAGGCGGAAAAGATCAGGGCCGATGCCGACAAGCAGAAGGACGTGATCGTCGCCGAGGCCTACCGCGATGCCCAGCGCGTCAAGGGCGAGGGCGATGCCAAGGCTTCTGCGGTGTACGCTGGTGCCTACGGCAAGAACGCCGAGTTTTATGCGTTTTACCGGTCGATGCAGGCGTATCGCGAGAGCTTCAAGAGCAAGAGCGACGTGATGGTGCTCGACCCCAGCGCCGACTTCTTCAAGTACATGAAGAATCCGCGTGCAGCCGGTGGTCAATGACCGGTTCTGACTGGCTTGCGGCAATCGGACTGTTGCTGGTGATTGAAGGTATCCTGCCGTTTGCCGCGCCTGCAATGTGGCGCGAGGGCTTCAGCAGGATGCTGGAGCTCAAGGATGGCCAATTGCGTTTTATCGGCGCTGCCTCGATAGTAGGCGGCGTTTTTTTGTTGCTGATGCTGAACTGACATGACTGCCTGGTTATTGCCTGAAAACGTCGAGGATGTGCTGCCGCCGCAGGCTTGGCGCATGGAGGACATGCGGCGCGCGCTGCTCGACCTGTTCCGCAGCCGCGGCTATCAGCTGGTGATCCCGCCGCTGATGGAATACGTCGAGTCGCTGCTGACCGGCGTGGGCGCCGATCTCGATCTCAAGACCTTCAAGCTGGTCGACCAGCTGACCGGGCGGCTGATGGGCGTGCGCGCCGACATCACCCCGCAGGTGGCGCGCATCGACGCCCACCTGCTGGCCGCCAATGCGGTCAACCGCCTGTGCTACGCGGGCAGCGTGCTGCATACCCAGTCCGACGGCTTCCATCGTTCGCGCGAACCGATCCAGATCGGCGCCGAGCTGTACGGCGAAGCCGGCGCCGACGCGGACCTCGAAATCCTCACGCTGATGTTGCAGGGCTTGGCTACGTGCGGCGTCAAAACCCTGCAGCTCGACATCGGCCACGTCGGCGTCTATCGTGCGCTGGCGCAGGAGGCGGGCCTCTCCGGCGAGATCGAACACCAGTTGTTCGGCGCACTGCAGGCCAAGGACAGCAGCGCCGTGGCGGTCCTCACCGCCGGGCTGCCGATCGCCCTGCGTGACGCCTTCGCCGCGCTGCCGCAGCTGTATGGCGACCGCAGCGTGCTGGCCGAGGCGCGTGCGTGCCTGCCGCAGTTGGCGGCGGTTGAAGCCGCACTGGACACGCTGGAGATGATCGACCAGGGGCTGGCCAATGGCGAGGTCGCCTATGATCTGGCCGAGCTGCGCGGCTACGGTTACCACAGCGGCGTCGTGTTCGCCGCCTACACCGGCGGGCGCAGCCATGCGATCGCGCAGGGCGGGCGTTACGACGAAGTGGGGCGGGTATTCGGCCGGGCGCGTCCGGCCACCGGTTTCAGTCTGGATTTGCGCGAGCTGGTCATCGCCGGCTCGGACACACAATAAAGGGAGACTTCACCATGGCAGCAAAAAACGTCGTCGTCATCGGCACCCAGTGGGGCGATGAAGGCAAGGGCAAAATCGTCGACTGGCTGACCGACCGCGCACAGGGCGTGGTGCGCTTCCAGGGCGGCCACAACGCGGGCCACACCCTGGTGGTGGGCGGCAAGAAGACGGTGCTGCACCTGATTCCATCCGGCATCCTGCGCGACAACGTCACCTGCTACATCGGCAACGGCGTAGTGCTGTCGCCGACCGCGCTGCTGGAAGAAATGGACATGCTGATCGCCGCCGGCGTCGACGTCGCCAGCCGCCTGAAGCTCAGCGAAGCCTGCCCGCTCATCATGCCGCACCACGTGGCGCTCGATCAGGCGCGCGAGATCGCCAAGGGCGCCGGCAAGATCGGCACCACCGGCCGCGGCATCGGACCCGCCTACGAAGACAAGGTGGCGCGCCGCGCGCTGCGCCTGCAGGACATGTTCCACCGCGAACGCTTTGCCGCCAAGCTGGGCGAAGTGCTCGACCACCACAACTTCATGCTGAAGAACTACTACAAGACCGAGGTGGTGAGCTTCAACCAGACGCTCGACAGCATGATGGCGATGGCCGAACGCCTGAAGCCGATGGTGGCCGACGTGCCGCGCAGCCTGTACGAAGTCAACAAGGCGGGCGGCAACCTGCTGTTCGAGGGCGCGCAAGGCACCCTGCTCGACATCGACCACGGCACCTATCCCTTCGTCACCTCGTCCAATTGCACCGCCGGCGGTGCCGCCACCGGCGCCGGCGTGGGCCCGAATACGCTGCATTACGTGCTGGGCATCACCAAGGCCTACACCACGCGCGTCGGCTCCGGGCCGTTCCCGACCGAGCTGTTCGACGACGTCGGCCAGTATCTCGGTGAAAAGGGTCACGAATTCGGCGCCACCACCGGACGCGCGCGCCGCTGCGGCTGGTTCGACGCCGCTGCGCTCAAGCGTTCGATCCAGATCAACGGCGTGACGGGTCTGTGCGTGACCAAGCTCGACGTGCTGGACGGCCTGGAAACCGTACGCGTGTGCGTCGGCTACAGGATCGACGGCGAGACCTGCGACATCCTGCCGGTGGGCGCCGAATCGATCACCAACGTCGAGCCTATCTACGAGGATCTGCCGGGCTGGAGCGATACCACCTTGGGCGTGCAGGAATTCGACAAACTGCCGCAAAAGGCGCAGACCTACCTGAAGCGGATGGAAGCACTGTGCGAAGTGCCGGTGGACGTGGTGTCGACCGGACCGGACCGGGTGGAGACGATCGTGCGTCGTCACCCCTACGAGGCTTAATGTCTAAAATAAGTCTTACAAAAGCAAAAAGCCGACACGAGGTCGGCTTTTTGCTTGCAGCGTTTGGTGCCCAGAAGAGGACTCGAACCTCCACAGTGTTGCCACCGCTAGGACCTGAACCTAGTGCGTCTACCAATTCCGCCATCTGGGCAGTGAAGGCGCGCATTCTAGAGAGCCATAAATAAATTGTCAACGAAGATGCCTGCAAAAAAATCCCGCAGCCGCGCAAGCAAACACAAAATTCCTGCGATCCGGCTGGCCGATCCGTTCTACGAACGTGAAATCGAGCGCTACGAATCGCCGCTGCCGAGCCGCGAATATGTCCTGCAGCTGCTGACCGAGGCCGGCTGCCCGGTCGATGCTGACGCCTTTGCCGAGCAGCTGCATATCACCGAGGCCGAGCGCGACCTGTTCCAGCGCCGTCTCGGTGCGATGCAGCGCGACGGCCAGCTGATGATCAACCGCAAGCGCCAGCTGTGCCTGCCGGAAAAGCTCGACCTCATCAAGGGCCGTGTCGAGGGCCATCCTGACGGCTTCGGTTTCGTGGTGCCGGAAGAGGGCGGCGACGACCTGTTCCTGTCGCCCAAGGAAATGCACCGCGTGCTGCACGGCGACAAGGTGCTGGTGCGCGTGGCCGGCTTCGACCGGCGCGGCCGCCGCGAGGCGAAGATCGTCGAGGTGCTGGAGCACGTCAACAAATACGTCGTCGGCCGCTACTACCTCGAAGGCGGCGTCGGCTTCCTGATCGCGGAGAACCGCCGCATCAACCAGGACATCCTGGTGCCGACCGAGAACGCTGGCAATGCAAAGTCCGGCCAGGTGGTGACGGTTGAAATCGTCACCCAGCCCGGCGCGCACAACGAGGCGGTCGGCCGCGTCAGTGAAATCCTCGGCAGCTTCACCGGCCCCGGCATGGAAATCGAGATCGCGCTACGCAAGCACGACCTGCCCTATGTGTTCCCGCCCGATGTCGAAGCCCAGGCGTCCAAGCTGCCGAGCAAGGTGCTGAAAAAGGACATGGCCGGGCGCGAGGACATCCGCCATCTGCCCCTCGTCACCATTGACGGCGAGACCGCGCGCGACTTCGACGACGCCGTGTACTGCGAGCCGCTCGGACGCAGCGGCTTCCGCCTGGTGGTGGCGATCGCCGACGTCAGCCATTACGTGCAGCCCAGGGATGCGCTCGACAGCGAAGGCTTCAACCGCGGCAACTCGGTATATTTTCCGCGCCGCGTCATCCCGATGCTGCCCGAGGCCTTGTCGAACGGCCTCTGTTCGCTGAATCCGGAAGTCGACCGCTTGTCCATGGTGTGCGACATGCAGATCAGCAGCACCGGCAGCATCAAGGAATACCGCTTCTATCCGGCCGTGATCTATTCGCACGCGCGCCTCACCTACAATCAGGTGTGGGACTGGCTCTCCGGCGCCGGCAAGCCGGAGAAGAAGCACGCCGGGCTGATGTCGCATCTGGAAGCGCTCGACAAGCTGTTCCGCGTCATGCTGAAAGCGCGCGCCAAGCGCGGCGCGATCGACTTCGGTTCGACCGAGACGCAGATCATTTTCGACGACCAGGGCAAGATCAGGGAGATCGTGCCGGTGATCCGCAACGATGCCCACCGCATCATCGAGGAATGCATGCTCGCGGCCAACGTCTGCGCCTCGGATTACCTGCACGAGAACAAGCAGCCTGCGCTGTTCCGCGTGCACGAAGGCCCGACGCCGGAGAAACTCGCCGCGCTGCGCGGCTTCCTTGCCGAATTCGGCCTCGACCTCGGCGGCGGCGACAAGCCGCACGCCAAGGACTACGCCGCGCTGCTGGAAAAGATCAAGGATCGCCCGGACCACGGCCTGCTGCAGACCGTGATGCTGCGCTCGCTCCGGCAGGCCATCTACAGCCCCGACAACAAGGGTCACTTCGGCCTGGCCTATGAGGCCTACACCCACTTCACCTCGCCGATCCGCCGCTATCCCGACCTCATGGTGCACCGCGGCATCAAGGCGGTGCTGAACGGCGAGAAGCTGCCCGCCAAGGGCCTGGACGAAATCGGCGCGCACTGCTCGATGACGGAGCGCCGCGCCGACGACGCCACCCGCGACGTCGACGCCTGGCTGAAGACCTACTTCATGCAGGACCGCATCGGCGACGAATACAGCGGCACCGTCAGCGCGGTGACCAGCTTCGGCATGTTCGTCGCGATCGACGACATCTTCATCGAGGGCCTGGTTCACGTGTCCGAACTCGGCCAGGACTACTTCCACTACGACCAGGCCAAGCACATGATGCTCGGCGAGCGGACCGGCAAGCGGTATCGCCTGGGCGACCGCGTGCGCATCAAGGTGATACGTGCCGACATCGAAACCAGCAAGATCGACTTCAGCCTGATTGAAGTGGTCGAGTTCGCGGAGGAAATCGCCGCGCCGAAAAAGAAGGCTGCCAAGGCCAGAAGCGGTAGCAAGCAGAAATGAGCGAGAAGTCCGCCGAAAAACACGCCGCAGAAAAACTCATCTACGGCTTTCACCCCGTCCTGGCCCGCCTGCGCCAGGACCCCGCGGGCATATTCGAAATCTACCTCGACCTGACCCGGCGCGACGCGCGTGCGCGCGACCTGGTGCATCAGGCCAAGGACAACGGCGTCAAGCTCGCGCAGGTCGAAGCCGACCGCCTGACCCGGTTGGTCGGCAAGGCCGCCAAGCACCAGGGCGTGGTCGCCCGCGTCAGGCCGGTCGCGCTCACGCATTCGCTCGACGAGGTGCTGGAAAGCATCAAGGGCCCGGCGCTGCTGGTCATCCTCGACGGCGTCACCGACCCGCACAACCTTGGCGCCATCATGCGCTCGGCCGACGCCTTCGGCGCCCACGCCGTCATCGCGCCGAAGGACAACGCCGTCGGCATCAACGCCACGGTGGAAAAAGTCGCGTCGGGCGCTGCGGAGACCGTGCCCTACATCATGGTCACCAACCTCGCGCGCACCATCGAGGATTTGAAGGAGCACAACATCTGGATCATCGCCGCCGACATGGACGGCGAGCAGCCGCTGTCTGGAATCGACGCCAAAACCGGCATCGCCTGGGTGCTCGGCGCCGAGGGCGCCGGCATCCGCCGCCTGGTCAAGCAGAGCTGCGACCAGGTCGCGCGCATCCCCATCGGCGGCACGGTGGAAAGCCTCAACGTGTCGGTGTCGGCGGCGCTGTGCTTGTATGAGACGGTGCGTCAGCGCAGCGCATGAGCTATTTCTGTTAGGCCGCCAGTTGCCAGCCGACTAACTGATTAGTGCCATCACATGAAACACCTTACTTGCTTGCTCCTGCTTGCCGTTACTCCGCAACTGGTATTGGCTGATTGGGGAATCACGGGCGCTGCCACGCGGTGCGATAAGAAAGGTAAAGCCTTTGTGATTGCACCAGTAGTAGAGCTTAGCTCTCCCGATCCAGGGGCTATTGATGTTGAGCCAGGCTTCAATCGTCTGCACACAGGACCGAATGAATTATCGTGTCGTCTAGGAACGTCTACTCTCAGAGCAGATATCCGAGTCTTCGGCCCTTCAGCAACCGGAATGAGTATGGGCGCAGGTTATGTAGAAATTCGGCTTCTTCAGCTTGGGGAAAAGCAAATATTCGATGGCCCGCTACCATTCAATTGGGACGGGTCAAGCCCAATCCTGATGAGGGTCACTGTTGATTTCGATACGTCGAACGCACCCCAAATAGAGACTTGTACTGCCAAAAGCTGGGAGTGGGGAACCGGCTTCAAAGGGGTTACTTGCGAGCAGAAACCATTGCGCTAAATATGGATTTCCCTCAATAGCCAACGTGTCCACACAAATACGTGGACATTCGCTAAAAAGGTTGGGCTCTAACCCGACAGTGGCGATTCACACCAGTTCCTGCAATCGCAACAAACGCGCAGCCTCTTCCTCGCGTGCGTCGTCGATCTCCCGCATCACCCCCTCCAGGTCGACCGGCGGCATCGCGCATTCGAACAAGCCGGTGAGTTCGACCTCGGGATGCAGTCCGCCGTGTTCATACAGCGCCCAGATTTCCTGTGCGTATTGCGTGGCCAACAGCGACGGCGCGAACTGGCCGAAATACGTTCTCAGATTATTCACGTCGCGCGCCAGCATCGCTTGCGCGTGATTGTTGCCGGCGGCGTCGACCGCTTGCGGCAGGTCGATGATCACCGGGCCGCCGGCGCTGACGAGGATGTTGAATTCGGACAGGTCGCCGTGGACGACGCCGGCGCACAGCATGCGCACCACTTCCCCGATCAGGGTGCGGTGGTGGGCGAGGGCTTCGTCTTCGGTGAACGACACGTCGTTGAGGCGGGGTGCGGCATTGCCGTCCAAGTCGGCCACCAGTTCCATCAGCAGCACGCCCTCGTGGAAGTTGTACGGCGTGGGCACGCGCACGCCGGCGGCAGCCAGCCGGTACAGCGCATCGACTTCGGCGCTTTGCCAGGCGGCTTCCTGCATCTCGCGGCCGTACTTGCTGCCCTTGGCCATCGCGCGCGCCTGGCGGCTGTTCTTGGTCTTGCGGTTTTCGGTGTAGTCGACGGCCTGGCGGAAGCTGCGCTGGTTGGCTTCCTTGTAGACCTTGGCGCAGCGGATGTCGTCGCCGCAAACGACGACGAAGACCATGGCCTCCTTGCCGCTCATGAGCTGGCGCACGACGCCGTCGATCAGGCCGTCTTCGAGCAGGGGCTCGAGCCGCTTGGGGATTTTCATCGGCTGCGGTGCTAGCCGCGCACCTTGCGGTACGCCTCCAGCAGGCGCTGGTGGATCATGCTGCCTTCGAAGTCGCTGCCCAGTTTCGTCAGCCCGAAGAAGCGCTCGTCCTGGTTGAACAGCGCGAACGCCTGCTGCAGCGTCTCGCGGCTGTACATCAGCGCGAGCGCGGGTTCGAAAGGGCTGGGGTCGTCGAGTTGGACGAGGTCAGCGATGCAGCGGTAGACCTTCAGGCGAGCCTCGCTGCGCTGGCCGTACTGGGCGATCCAGGTGCAGCCTTCGCGGATCGCCTCGTCGTCGCCGAGTGCGAGTGCGAGCAGCAGCTTGATCTCGCCGACGCGAATGTCGGTCCATGGCGAATCGGCGTCGGGCGCGAGGCCGATCAGCACCGTGACCAGGCGGTCGTCGGCCAGTTCGAGTTCGACGATGAGGTCCAGCAGCTCGGCGCATTCGTCGTCGCTCAGTTCGGGCAGGCGCGCGAGCGCCGGGCGGATCAGGTTGCCGACGCTGTTGTTCTCGAATTCGAGTTCCTCGACCGGGTAGATCTCCGACACGCCCGGCACCAGGATGCGGCAGGCGTAGACGCCGAGGTGGGTGAAGTCGGCGATGTAGAGCTCATGCCCTTCGGCGTGCAGTGCGTCGACCGACCACGCGTAGTCCTCCTCGGTGGTGGTGCCGAAGTTCCAGTCTACGAATTCGTAATCCGGCGTGTCGCGCAGGAACTGCCAGGAAATCACGCCGCTGGAATCGACGAAGTGGATTTCCAGGTTCTGCGGGTCGGCGATTTCGGCCTGGTCGAAGCCGGGGGCGGGGAAGCCGGCCAGGGAATCGAGCGCGCGGCCCTGCAGCAGCTCGGTCAGCGCGCGCTCTAGTGCGACTTCGAAGCGCGGATGCGCGCCGAAGCTGGCGAAGCAGCCCTGGTCCTGCGGGTGCAGCAGCGTGACGTTCATCACCGGGTACTGGCCGCCGAGCGAGGCGTCCTTCACCAGGATGCCGAAGCCGGCTTCGCGCAGGCCGCGGATGCCGGCGGCGATGTGCGGATAGCGGTCGATGACGGCTTCGGGCACGTCGGGCAGGCAGAGGCCTTCCTCGATGATGCGGAACTTGATGTGGCGCTCGAAGATTTCGGCCAGCGCCTGGGTGCGCGCCTCCTTCAGCGTATTGCCGGCCGACATGCCGTTGCTGACGTAGAGGTTGCCGATCAGGTTCACCGGGAAGTACGCGGTGTGGCCGTCGGAGAGGCGCTGGTAGGGGATGGCGCAGATGCCGCGTTCGGCGTTGCCGGAGTTGAGGTCGATCAGCTGGTCGGCGCGCACGCCTTCGTCCGGGTTGTACAGGTCATGCAGATCGGGCGTGAGCAGGCCTTGCGGCCAGGCGTCGTCACCGCCGTCGAGGGCGAACCAGCGCTCGTCGGGGTGGTGGACGTAGCTGCGCTTGGCGATCGTCTCGCCCAGATAGAAGTGGGTCCAGAAATAGTTGGTCGACAGCCGCTCGAAATACTCGCCCAGCGCGCTCGCCCGCGCGGCCAGCTCCGAGGCCCCCTTGCCGTTGGTGAACAGGAGCGGGCAGTCGCGGTCGCGGATGTGCACCGACCACACGCCTTCCACCGGGTTGAGCCAGGAGCGTTCCTCGATGTGGAAGCCGATGGCTTCGAGCTTGGACTGCAGGGTGGCGATCGACGCTTCGAGCGAGGCGTCCTTGCCGGGGATGAAGTGTTCGTTTGCTTGCATGGGGGAGAACCGGGGGAAAGAACAGACAGCATACGCGATGCGTCAAGCGAAGCCGGGCGCAAGCAGGGAATAGAGGCCCGATGGGGCCATAAGGTTCAACCCCGGATGGGTTCGAATTCCGCCACCGCCTGCCGCAGGCGGCTGGCTTCCTGCTCCGGCCGCATCAGCCCGCGGCGCTGGCGGGCGTGGCTGACCAGCGCGGCATAAAAACCCGGATCGTTCTCGGCCTTCGACAAGAGCCTGGCCAGCCGCCGCTCGTCGCCCACCGGGAAATAGCCGGGGTAGTCCTCGCCCAGCATGCCGACGTTGCCGGGCATGTGCGAGGCCAGCACCGGCACATCGGCCGCCAGCGCCTCGCAAATGACGTTGGCGCCACCCTCCATCACCGAGCTGATGACCATCAGGTGGGCGCGCGCCAGCCGCTTCAGCACCGCCCTGTGCGGCACCTCGCCGCCCCAGTGCCAGCGCGGCAGCTTGCGCTGCGCCATCTCCGCCGTTTCGGCCATGTCCTCGGAGAGGGCGCCGCCCAGATGCGTCACCCGGATCTTCGATTGCTGGGGCAGATAGGCCGTCGCCAGCGCTGTCCGGAAGGGGTCCTTTTCGGTGCGCAGGTGGCCGATCACCAGCACCTCGAAGGTATCGGCGGGCGAGGGGTGGCGTGCGACATCGGGCGCCGACTGATAGATCACCCGCGTCTTGGCGGCCAGATGTGGGGCCAACTCGTCGGGGCCGCGCTCCTGCAGCACGATGATGCGGTGCGCGAGTTCCAGCGCCTGCTGGGCGTCGCTGTCCTCGTGGATGTCGCGGTAGAGGTCGGTGCCGGTCAGCGTGACGAGCAGCGGGCGGGTGGGGAAGCGCTCGGCGAAGGCGCGGATCGAGGCAAAGCTGCGCCGCGCGTGCAGCGCCAGCATCAGGTCGGTGCCGCGGCCATCCCACTCCACCTGCGTTCGCACCGTGTGCCCGGCCTCGCGCAGGAAGCGCGCCCAGCGCGCGGCGGTGTGCCAGTTGCCATTGCGGTGCTCGCGGCCGTAGGGGGTGATGAGGGCGATGCGCATGGCGCCAGTGTACGCCTGCGACCATGAATCGCGGATAATCGGCCGATGACCGAAACCGCCATTTCCTCGCGCGACAACCCGATTTTCAAGCGGCTGAAAAAGCTCGCCGAATCGGCGCGCGCACGGCGCGAAGCGCGCATGACCCTGCTTGATGGCGAGCATCTGCTCACCGCCTATCTGGAGGCCGGAGGCCAGCCGCACACCCTGGCGCGCGCGGCTTCGTTCGATGCCGGCCGGTTCGCGCACCTGGCTGCGCGCTGCCCGCAGGCCAAAGCCATCGTGCTTCCCGACGCGCTGTTCGCCGAACTGTCGCCGGTCGCCACGCCCACCGGTGTACTCGCCGAGGCCGCCTGGCTTGCGCCGCCTGCCAGTGAGGCTACGCCGCTTGTCATCGTGCTGGAAGACATCCAGGACCCCGGCAACCTCGGCGCCATGCTGCGCACCGGCGCGGCGGCCGGGGCCACGCTGGCGGTGCTGTCCAAGGGCTGCCACGACCCGTGGTCGCCCAAGGCGCTACGCGGCGGGCAGGGCGCGCAGTTCGTGCTGCCGATGCAGCAGGGCGCCGATCTGGTGACGTGGCTACAGGGTTTTTCCGGCCGCAGCGTTGCGCTCGCCCTGGCCGAGGACAGCGATTTCTATGCGCTCGACCTCGGCGGTCCGCTCGCCCTCATCGCAGGCAACGAAGGCGCGGGATTGTCCGCGGCAGTGTGCGAGGCGGCGACGCTGAGCGCGCACATCCCGATGGCAGGCAGGATCGAGTCCTTGAATGCGTCGGCGGCGCTGGCGGTGGCCGTGTTCGAGGCGGTGCGGCAGCGCAGGGGATAGCTTGGGGGGCGCCTGGGCTAGGGATGTCGCAGGCGCGCCGCGATTTCCTCAACCGACATGCGGGTGGTGTCGATGACTGGAATCGCGTGATGCTTAAACAAGCGCTCGGCGGCTACGAGTTCTGAACGGCATTGTTCCGGACTTGCGTAGCGGCTGTCGGGGTAGCGTGCCTGGCGGATGGCTGCGAGGCGGTCGGGTGACTGGGTCAGGGCCCGCAGCCGGGGCAGTTGGGCAAGCAGGACACTGGGCAGGCTGTCTTGTGCCAGGTCGTCCGGGGTCAAGGGATAGTTGGCGACGCGCAGGCCGTATTGCAGGGCGAGATAGAGTGCGCTGGGGGTTTTGCCGACGCGCGAGACGCCGATCAGGATCAGGTCGGCCTGACCGAGGCGTTCGGGGTTGAGGCCGTCGTCCAGATTGAGCGAGAAATTGACCGCGTCCATGCGCGCCTCGTAACCAAGGTCCATGCCATGAATGCGCCCGCCGCTGGGAATGGCAGCCTGGCCGAGCGAGGCTTCGACTGCGGGCGCGATCAGCTCGAACACATCGAACAGCCTGAGGCCGGCTTGGCGGAACGGTGCGCGCAGCGCAGGGTCGGTCAGGCTGGAAAATACCAGTGCGGCGGGGGCGGCGGCGATGTGCGCGGCGGCGGCCTGTGCCTTGTCCGCGCTGTCGATGAAGGGCAGTGTAATCAGGCTACACTCAAGCTGCGGGAATTGTGACAGAACGCTTTTGGCAACGGCTTCGACCGTCACACCGGTGTGGTCGGACACGCAAAATACGCTGTAATCATTCATGGAGTTCACCTATGTCTGCTGACTATATTGTGCCGCTGGATGCCCTGTCGATGTCGGACGTGCCGCGCGTCGGAGGCAAGAATGCCTCGCTGGGCGAGATGATCGGCAATCTGTCGCATATGGGGGTCAAGGTGCCGGGCGGTTTCGCCACCACGGCGCAGGCGTTCTGGGACTTCCTCGATCACAACAACTTGCGGGCGCGCATCAATGCCCGGCTGGCGCCGCTCGACGTGGCTGACGTAACGGCGCTGGCCGCGGCGGGGGCGGAAATCCGTGCCTGGGTTGAGGCCGCTGCCTTGCCATCCGCGCTGGAGACAGGCCTGCGCAAGGCCTATGCCGCGCTCGGCGATGAAGTATCGGTGGCGGTGCGCTCGTCGGCCACCGCCGAGGACCTGCCCGACGCCTCGTTCGCCGGCCAGCAGGAAACCTATCTGCACGTGCGCGGCGCCGACGACCTGCTGCTGTACGTGAAGAAGGTCTTCGCCTCGCTCTACAACGACCGCGCCATCGCCTACCGCGTACATCACGGCTTTGCGCATGCCGAGGTGGCACTGTCGGCCGGCGTGCAGCGCATGGTGCGTTCCGACATCGCGTGCTCCGGCGTGCTGTTTACACTCGATACCGAATCCGGCTTTCGCGACGTGGTGTTCATCACCGCCGCCTTCGGCCTGGGTGAAACCGTGGTGCAGGGCTCGGTCAATCCGGACGAGTTCTACGTCCACAAGCCCAAGCTGGCCGAGGGCTTTCCCGCCGTGGTGCGGCGCGAACTGGGTGGCAAGGCCGTCCGCATGGTGTGGCGCGATGGCAAGAACGTGGTCGAGGACACGCCGCCCGACCTGCGCCGGCAGTTTTCGCTGACTGACGCCGAGGTGCTGGAACTGGCGCGCCAGGCGGTCACCATCGAAAAACACTACGGCCGCCCGATGGACGTCGAGTGGGCGAAGGACGGCGAGACCGGCGAACTCTTCATCGTGCAGGCGCGGCCCGAGACGGTGAAGGCGCGCGGCAACGGCGGCGGCGAACGCTACGTGCTGGAGGCGACCGGCGAGGTGCGCATCACCGGCCGCGCCATCGGTCAGAAGATCGGCGCGGGCGAAGTGCGGCTGATCGCCAGCCCGGCCGAAATGAACCGGGTGCAGCCGGGCGACATCCTGGTCACCGACATGACCGACCCCGACTGGGAGCCGGTGATGAAGCGCGCGGCGGCGATCGTCACCAACCGCGGCGGGCGCACCTGCCACGCCGCCATCGTCGCACGCGAGCTGGGCATTCCCGCGGTGGTGGGTACCGGCGAGGCGACTGCGGTGTTGAAGGACGGCGAGACGGTGACGGTGTCGTGCGCCGAGGGCGACACCGGCAGGGTGTATGCAGGCAAGCTGGCCTTCACAGTGGAAACGCTGGCAAGCGAAGCCCTGGCCCAGCCGCCGGTGAAGCTGATGATGAACGTCGGCAATCCCGAGCGCGCCTTCGAGTTCGCGCAGATCCCCAACCACGGCATTGGCCTCGCGCGCCTGGAGTTCATCATTGCGCGCATGATCGGCGTGCATCCGCTGGCGCTGCTCGACTATGCCGGCCAGCCGGCGGATCTGCGTGCCGAGATCGATGCGCGCAGCGCGGGCTATAAAGATCCGGTGTCGTTTTACGTCGACAAGCTGGCCGAGGGCATCGCCACCCTGGCCGCCGCGTTCTGGCCGCAGCCGGTGATCGTGCGGCTGTCGGATTTCAAGTCCAACGAATACGCCAACCTGGTGGGCGGCGAGCGCTACGAGCCGAAGGAGGAAAACCCCATGCTGGGGCTGCGCGGCGCGGCGCGCTACGTGTCGGCGCAGTTCCGCCCGGCGTTCGAACTGGAGTGCCGGGCGCTGAAACAGGTGCGGGAGACCCTGGGCTTGTCCAACGTCGAGATGATGATCCCGTTCGTGCGCACGGTGGAGGAATGCGCGGCGGTGGTCGACCTGCTGGCGGCCAATGGCCTCAGGCGCGGCGAGAACGGCCTGCGCCTTATCATGATGTGCGAGATTCCTTCCAACGTGCTGCTGGCGGACGACTTCTTGCAACTGGTCGACGGCTTTTCCATCGGCAGCAACGACCTGACCCAGCTGACGCTGGGAATCGACCGCGATTCCGGGCTGGTGGCCGAAAGCTTCGACGAGCGCAATCCGGCGGTGAAAAAGCTGCTGGCCGAGGCGATCGCCGCCTGCAAGCGGCACGGCAAGTACATCGGCATCTGCGGCCAGGGGCCGAGCGATCATCCTGACCTGGCGGAATGGCTGGTGGAACAGGGTATCGGCTCGATTTCCCTGAATCCCGATACGGTGGTGGCGACTTGGCGGCTGCTGCTGCGTCATTGAGCCGGCTGTCATTGAGCCATCATCGGGGATGGAGTAGAATCCACCATCACCCGCCCCCGCTCATAACATGACGAAGTATGTGTTTGTCACTGGTGGGGTGGTTTCTTCCCTCGGGAAAGGGATCGCCTCCGCTTCACTCGCTGCGCTGCTCGAATCGCGCGGTATCCGTGTCACCCTGTTAAAGCTCGATCCGTACATCAACGTCGATCCCGGCACCATGAGCCCGTTCCAGCACGGCGAGGTGTTCGTGACCGAGGATGGTGCGGAAACCGACCTCGACCTCGGCCATTACGAGCGCTTTTCCAGCGCGCGCATGAGCAAGCGCAACAACTTCACCACCGGCCAGATCTACAAGTCGGTGATCGACAAGGAGCGCCGTGGCGACTACCTTGGCGGCACCGTGCAGGTGATCCCGCACATCACTGACGAGATCAAGCATTCCATTCGCGAGGGCGCGCAAGGGGCCGACGTGGCGCTGGTCGAGATCGGCGGCACCGTCGGCGACATCGAGTCGCTGCCCTTCCTCGAGGCCATCCGCCAGATGGGCTTCGAGGATGGCCCCGAGAACACCTGCTTCATCCACCTGACGCTGCTGCCCTACATCGCCACTGCCGGCGAGCTGAAGACCAAGCCGACCCAGCACTCGGTCAAGGAACTGCGCGAAATCGGTATCCAGCCCGACATCCTGTTGTGCCGAGCCGACCGCGAGATTCCGCTGGACGAGCGGCGCAAGATTGCGCTGTTCACCAACGTGCGGCCGGAGGCGGTGATCGAGGTGCGCGATTCCGATTCGATCTACAAGATCCCGGCGATGCTGCATGACCAGATGCTCGACGAGATCGTCTGCCACAAGCTCAACATCCTGGCGCGCGCGGCCGACCTCACGGTGTGGAAGAGCCTGGTGCATGCGCTGGAGCATCCGCAGCACACCGTCAACATCGCTTTCGTCGGCAAGTACGTCGATCTGACCGAGTCCTACAAGTCGCTGTCCGAATCGATGATCCACGCCGGCATGCACACCAAGAGCCGGGTGAAGATCCATTACATCGATTCCGAGCAGATCGAGAAGTCCGGAACCGATTGCCTCAAGAGCATGGATGCCATTCTGGTGCCCGGCGGCTTCGGCAAGCGTGGGGTCGAAGGCAAGATTGCCGCCATCCGCTATGCGCGCGAGAACAAGGTGCCGTATCTGGGCATCTGCCTCGGCATGCAGCTCGCCGTGGTCGAATTCGCGCGCGACGTGGCCGGCATGGCCGATGCCCACTCGACCGAGTTCGAACCGGCGACCACGCATCCGGTGATCGGCCTCATCACCGAATGGCTGGACCGCACCGGCCAGGTCGAGAAGCGCAGCGAGCAGTCCGACCTCGGCGGCACCATGCGTCTGGGCGGCCAGCCGTGTGAACTGAAGGATGGAACCCTGGCACGCGAGATCTATGGTGCGGACAGCATCATCGAGCGCCACCGTCACCGCTATGAAGTCAACAACACCCTGCTGGCCGAACTCGAGACCAAGGGGCTGGTCGTCGCCGGCCGCGCGCCCGGCACCAACCTGTGTGAAATGGTCGAGCTGCCGAACTCGGTTCACCCGTGGTTCGTCGCCTGCCAGTTCCACCCCGAATTCACCAGCAACCCGCGCAATGGCCATCCGCTGTTCATATCCTTCGTGAAGGCCGCGCTGGCACATCAACAGGAGCACGCCAAATGAAGCTGTGCGATTTCGAGGTCGGCCTCGACCAACCGCTGTTTCTGATTTCCGGCCCCTGCGTGATCGAATCCGAGCAGCTCGCGATGGACACCGCCGGCCAGCTGAAGGAACTGTGCGCATCACTGAACATTCCCTTCATCTACAAGTCCTCGTTCGACAAGGCCAACCGTTCGTCGACGGCGTCCTTCCGTGGGCTGGGGCTGGACGAGGGCCTGCGCATCCTGTCCGAGGTGAAGAAGCAGATCGGCGTGCCGGTGCTGACCGACGTGCACGAAGACACCCCGCTGGACGAAGTGGCCGCGGTGGTCGACGTGCTGCAGACGCCCGCTTTCCTGTGCCGCCAGACCAACTTCATCCAGAACGTCGCGCGTACCGGACGTCCGGTCAACATCAAGAAGGGCCAGTTCCTGGCGCCGTGGGACATGCAGAACGTGGTCGACAAGGCGCGTGAAGTCGGCAACGAGCAGATCATGGTGTGCGAACGCGGCGTTTCCTTCGGCTACAACACGCTGGTGTCCGACATGCGCGGGCTGGCGATCATGCGCAGCACCGGCTGCCCGGTGGTATTCGACGCCACCCACTCGGTGCAGCAGCCGGGCGGGCAGGGCACGACGAGCGGCGGTCAGCGCGAATTCGTGCCGGTGCTGGCGCGCGCAGCAGTCGCCACCGGCGTGGCGGGCGTCTTCGCAGAGACCCATCCGAATCCTGAATGTGCGCTCTCCGACGGCCCCAACGCGTGGCCGCTCGGCATGATGAAGGAACTGCTGGAAACACTGAAGGAAATCGACGCGCTGGTGAAGCAGCGCGGGTTTATCGAACACAAACTGATGAAAACCTGATTTGCGAAAATCGCGGACACAATGAAATCTAAGGAAAGAAATTGAGCGCCATTATTGATGTCATCGCCCGGGAAATTCTCGACTCCCGCGGCAATCCCACTGTTGAAGTCGACGTGCTGCTGGAGTCCGGCGTGCTGGGGCGTGCCGCCGTGCCGTCCGGCGCGTCCACCGGCAGCCGCGAGGCGATCGAGCTGCGCGACGGCGACAAGTCGCGCTATCTCGGCAAGGGCGTGTTGAAGGCCGTCGAACACGTCAACACCGAAATCTGCGAAGCGATCATCGGGCTGGACGTCGAGGACCAGGCCTTCATTGACCGGACCATGATCGATCTCGACGGCACCGATAACAAGTCGCGCCTTGGCGCCAATGCGCTCCTGGCAGTGTCGATGGCGTGCGCCCGTGCCGCCGCCGAACAGGCCGGGCTGCCGCTCTACCGCTATCTTGGCGGTGCCGCTCCGATGGCACTGCCGGTGCCGATGATGAACATCATCAACGGCGGTGCGCACGCCAACAACAACATCGACATGCAGGAATTCATGATCATCCCGGTCGGCGCGCCGAGCTTCCGCGAAGCCCTGCGCTACGGCGCCGAGGTGTTCCACGCGCTGAAGAAGCTGCTGGACGATGCCGGCATGGCGACCACCGTCGGCGACGAAGGCGGCTTCGCCCCCAACCTGGAATCCCACGAGGCGGCGTTGAAGCTGATCGTGCAGGCGATCGAGAAGGCCGGCCTGCAGCCCGGCATCGACGTCGCCATCGGCGTCGACTGCGCCAGCTCCGAGTTCTACAAGAACGGCCGCTACCACCTCGAATCCGAGGGGCTGAAGCTGACTTCCGCCGAACTCACCGATTACCTGGCGGCGTGGTGCGACAACTACCCCATCATCAGCATCGAGGATGGCATGGCCGAAGGCGACTGGGACGGCTGGAAAGTCCTGACCGACAAGCTCGGCCGCCGCGTGCAGCTGGTGGGCGACGACCTCTTCGTGACCAATACCAGGATTCTCAAGGAAGGCATCGACAAGGACATCGCCAACTCGATCCTGATCAAGGTCAACCAGATCGGCACGCTGTCGGAAACCTTCCAGGCGATCGAGATGGCCAAGCAGGCAGGCTACACCGCGGTGATCTCGCACCGTTCGGGCGAGACCGAGGACACCACGATTGCCGATCTGGCGGTGGCCACCAACGCTCGCCAGATCAAGACCGGCTCGCTGTCGCGTTCCGACCGCATGGCCAAGTACAATCAGCTGCTGCGCATCGAGGAAGAACTCGGCGACACGGCAAGCTACCCCGGACGCGATGCTTTCCGCCAGCGCGGCTGACTGGATCGGACGCATTCGCCGCCAGGGATTGACCTGGGTGCTGGCAGCATCGATCGTGCTGCTGCAATATCCGCTGTGGCTGGGCGAGGGCGGCTGGTTGAAGGTGCGTGAGCGGGCGCAAAAAATCGACACCCAGCAGGCACTGAACCACCGTCTGCAAACCCGCAATGCGGGCGTGGTGGCCGAGCTCAACGACCTCAAGCAGGGGCGCGACGCGATCGAGGAGCGCGCGCGCAATGACCTGGGCATGATTGCGCCAGACGAATGGTTCGTTCGCGTGGTGTCTGCCAACGCAGTTCAGTCGGGAAAAACGAATGAGTGACTTGCAAATCGGCTTGCTGATGATCGGCGCTGCCATCGTGGTGGCGGTGCTGGTGTTCAACTGGATCCAGGAGCGCCGCTTCCGGAAACAGGCAGATGCGGCGTTTCAGACGCCGCTGGGTGATGCCTTGATGCAGCCCGGCGCGGTGCCGCGCGAGACGCATAAACGGGTTGAGCCCGCGCTGCGGGAGCCGGTTTTCGATGCGGGTTCCTTTAAGCAGGAGGCCGAAGTCAGCGAACCCCATTTGCATGCCGAGGCCGGCCTGCCCGATGTTTCGCCTGTTCGCCCGGATAACGTATCACCCGCCCTGCGCCCGGCCTCTACGATTTCCCCCCCGCCTACCCAGACGCATCCGGCCACGCCAGTGGCCGCGTCCCCGCCCCCCTACGACGAGCTGATCGAATACCGCATCCGCATCGGCAGCGATGGCGTGACGGCGAACGTGTTCGCCGATGCTCTCGGTCACTCGCGCACCTTGGGCAAGGCAGTGCGCTGGTTTGGACTGCCGCTCGGTGCGGCGGAATGGGAGGAGGTCCAGCCCTGGCGCGATGTGCATTACCAGCACGTGGTGGTCACCATGCAACTGGCCGATCGCAACGGCGCGGTGGAGGAAGAACAGCTCGCGGCCCTGTGTGACCTGCTGCAAACCACGGCGCAGGCGAATCGCCTGCGAATCGCCTGCGACGACGTCGTCGATGCCTTGGAGCGCGCACAGGCGATCGACCGCTTCTGCGTCGATGTCGATGTGCTTATCGGCCTCAATGTGGTGGCACGCGGTGAAGGTGCGGTCAACCTGACGCGCATCGTGCACGAGGCGGAAAGCAGCGGCATGGTGCTGGGCGTGGACGGCGTGTTCCAGTTGCTCGACAGCCGCGGCGAACCGCTCTACGCCCTGTGCAACCACGATGCCGAGCCGTTCAGCGCCGACGTGGTGGAGGGGCAGACCTCGCAGGGTGTCACCCTGCAGTTCGACGTGCCGCGCGTGCCAGACGGCCTCAAGGTGTTCGACGGCATGGTGGCCTTCGGTCGCGGGCTGGCCAATGAAATCGGCGGCATCCTGGTGGACGACAACCTGCGCCCGCTGACCGACACCGGCATCGAAAAAATCCGCACCCAGCTCATGCAAATCTACGAACGTATGGAAGCGCGCGGCGTGCCATCGGGATCCCGGCGGGCGTTGCGTCTGTTCTCCTGATGGCGTCGTCCGAGGTGCTGGCGCGCGTGACCGTGCTGCGCCGGGAAATCGAGCGTCACAACCACGCCTACTATGTTCTCGACCAGCCGACGATTCCCGATGCGGAATACGATCGGCTGTTCCGTGAACTGCAGGCGCTAGAAGCCGAGCATCCCGAACTCGTCACCCCCGATTCGCCGACCCAGCGCGTCGGCGGAATACCCCTCGATGCGTTCCCCAAGGTGCGCCACGCAGTGCCGATGCTGTCGATCCGCACCGAGACCGACACCGAAGCCAGTGGTGCACAGGCATTCGACGCGCGGGTGCGCAAGGAACTTGGACTGGGTGAAGGCGATCCGCTGGTCGAATATTCCGCCGAACTGAAATTCGACGGCCTGGCGATCAACCTGCGCTACGAGAACGGCGTGCTGGTGCAGGCAGCCACGCGTGGCGACGGCGAAACCGGGGAGGACGTCACCCAGAACATCCGCACCGTGCATGTGATCCCCCTGCGACTGAATGCCGAATCGCCGCCCGCCGTGCTGGAAGTGCGCGGCGAGGTGTTCATGCGGCGCGACGACTTCGAACGTTACAACGCGAAACAGCGCGAAGCCGGCAAGCCCACCCTGGTCAATCCGCGCAACGGCGCGGCGGGCAGCATCCGCCAGTTGGATCCCAAGCTGGCCGCGCAGCGTCCGCTTTCGTTCTTTGCCTATGGCCTCGGCGAGGTGCAGGGCTGGAAGCGTGCGCCGCTCACCCACAGCGGGACGCTCGATGCACTTGAGAAGATGGGCGTACCGGTGTGCGGCGAACGCATCACCGGGCTGGGCGCAGCGGCGCTGATCGCGTTTCACGACGGCATCGAAGCGCGCCGCGATCAATTGCCGTTCGACATCGATGGCGTGGTGTACAAGGTCAACCGCTTCGACCTGCAGCGCGAACTCGGCTTTGTCACGCGCGAGCCGCGCTGGGCGGTGGCGCACAAATATCCCGCGCAGGAGCAGATGACCACGGTGCTCGGCATCGAAGTGCAGGTCGGCCGTACCGGCGCGCTGACGCCGGTGGCCCGCCTTGCCCCGGTATTCGTCGGCGGCGTCACCGTGACCAATGCCACCCTGCACAATCAGGACGAAATCGACCGCAAGGACGTGCGTGTGGGCGATACCGTGATCGTGCGGCGCGCCGGCGACGTGATACCCGAGGTCGTCTCCGTCGTGCTGGAGCGACGCCCCAGGCCCGAGCCGACGCGCTTCAGCATCCTGGAAGCCTACCCCGTCTGCCCCGAATGCGGCTCGCACGTGGTGCGGCTGGAGGGGGAGGCGGCGGTGCGATGTACCGGCGGCCTCTTTTGCCCGGCACAGCGCAAGCAGGCGCTGCTGCATTTCGCCAGCCGCCGCGCCATGGACATTGAAGGGCTGGGCGACAAGCTGGTCGACCAGCTGGTTGATCGCGGCCTTGTGCATACGCCAGCCGATGTGTACGGTTTGAGTCTCGACACGCTTGCCGGACTGGAACGCATGGCCGAAAAATCGGCGGCGAACCTGCTTGCCGCCATCGAGACCAGCAAGGCCACCACACTGGCGCGCTTCATCTTTTCACTCGGCATCCGCAATGTCGGGGAGACCACCGCCAAGGATCTGGCGAAGCATTTCGGCGCGCTGGACAAACTGGTCGCCGCAACCGAGGCCGACCTGCTGGCGGTGCGCGATGTCGGGCCCATCGTCGCGCAATCGATCATCCAGTTCTTTGCCGAACCGCATAACCTTGAGGTGGTCAACAAGCTGCGGGCCGCCGGGGTGCACTGGGCCGAGTCCACCGGCCTGCAACAATCGGCAGGTATCCTTGCGGGCAAGACGCTGGTGCTGACCGGCACGCTGCCGACGCTGACGCGCGATGCGGCAAAGGAAAAAATCGAGGCCGCAGGCGGTAAGGTGGCCGGATCGGTGTCGAAGAAAACCGACTACGTGGTGGCCGGCGAGGAAGCCGGCAGCAAGCTGGTTAAAGCGCAGGAACTTGGCGTGACCATACTCGACGAGGCCGGGCTGCTGTCCCTGCTGGCATCGAACAACAAGAACGCGCAGCGCGCTTTAGATTTTTGAACCAAAGGACTGACAGGGAAGAGACATGCAAAAAGTAAAAAAAGCCGTATTTCCGGTTGCCGGTCTGGGCACCCGCTTTCTGCCGGCCACCAAGGCCAGCCCCAAGGAAATGCTCCCCATCGTAGACAAGCCGCTGATCCAGTACGCGGTCGAGGAGGCGATGGACGCCGGCATCACCGACATCATCTTCATCAGCAGCCGCACCAAGCGCACCGTCGAAGACCACTTCGACAAGGCCTACGAACTGGAAACCGAACTCGCCGCGCGCGGCAAGAATCGCGATCTTGAACTGGTGCAGTCGATCCGCCCGGCCGGCGTCAACTTCATCTACATCCGCCAGGCCGAAGCGCTGGGACTGGGCCATGCCGTGCTGTGCGCGCAGCCGGTGATCGGCAACGAACCCTTTGCCGTCATCCTCGCCGACGACCTGATCGACGGCAGTCCGGCGGCGATGAAGCAGATGGTCGATCAGTACGACTACTACCAGTGCTCAGTGCTCGGCGTGCAGCAGGTGGCGCCGGAAGAAACCGCGTCCTATGGCATCGTCGACGCCAGCCCGATGGCCGAGCGCGTGTCGCGGGTGAACGCCATCGTCGAGAAACCCAAGCCCGAAGACGCGCCGTCCACCCTGGGTGTGGTCGGCCGCTACATCCTCACGCCGCGCATCTTCCATCACATCCAGCATCTGAAGCCCGGCGCCGGCGGCGAACTGCAGCTCACCGACGCCATTGCCGCGCTGCTGAAGGAACAGCAGGTTCTGGCTTATGCCTTCGACGGCATCCGCTACGATTGCGGCAGCAAGCTGGGCTATCTGCAGGCCACGGTGGAATATGCGCTGAAGCACAGCGAAGTCAGCGAGGATTTTGCGGCGTATCTCAAGCAGCGCATGTGCTGAGTCCCGTCTGTTCGGTGGGGCAGTGCTGTTAGCTGGTATGGGGTGGGGGTAAACGGGAGCGCGCTCAATGCGCGTAAATGGCGCCTGCCAGTATCGGCGACAGCGCCGATCCCCGTAGCCAGTCCTCCAGCTTGTCGATCGGCATGGGCCTGCCCATGAAGTAGCCTTGCGAGCAATCGCATCCGAGTATGCCGAGCGTGTCCCAGGCGTCCCGATTTTCCACCCCTTCGGCCGTGACCCTGAGCCCGAGGTTGTGCGCGAGATCGATGGTGGAGCGCACGATCACCGCATCGTTCTCGTTCGCTTCCATATCCATCACAAAGGATTTGTCGATTTTCAGTTCGTCGACTGGCAGGCGCTTGAGATAGGCGAGCGAAGAGTAGCCGGTGCCGAAATCGTCGATGGCGAGTGTCACGCCCATGCGATCGAGTTCGGTGAGTATGCTCAGGCCGTCGCTGGGGTTGGCCATTACGGCGCTTTCGGTGATTTCGAGGGTGAGTTGCTCGGGCGGGATGCCGCTCTCGGCAAGCAGGGCGCGAATATTGGCTGGCAGCGCCATGTCGTGCAGGTTGCGCGCGGAGAGATTGATTGCCATGGTCAGGGCGTAGCCCTGCAGGCGCAGGGCTGCCAGTTGCTGCAATGCGGTCCTGAGCACCCAGTGGGTGAGCGGTCCGATCAGGCCGGCTTCTTCTGCCAGTGGGATGAAGCTGTTAGGCTCGAGGAAACCGCGCTGCGGATGTTGCCAGCGCACCAGCGCTTCGAGCCCGACCACGCGCTGACTGCGATGGTTGATTTGCGGCTGATAGTAAAGGCACAGCTGATTCGACTGGATGGCCTCGCGCAGTTCGCTTTTGAGCGACAGGTCGCTGCGGGTGGTGTGCACCTGGTCTGGCGCATACACGGCATAGCCCTTGTCTGTGCGTTTTGCCACGTACATCGCGATGTCGGCGCAGCGGATCAGGCCGCTGGAATCGGTGCATTGAGAAGGGTAAAGCGAGATGCCGAGGCTCGCGCCCAGGTCGATGCTCTGGTTTTGCCAGTGGAAGGGGTCGTCCAGGGCGGAGAGCACTTTTTCTGCGACGACCTGAACCTCCTGGGGATCCAGATCATGAATGACCACGACATATTCGTCCCCGCCCAGCCGTGCCACGGTGTCCTCGGCGCGAACCGTATTCTTCAGTCGCTGCCCGACTTCCCGCAGCAGTTCATCGCCCACGTTGTGTCCCAAGGTGTCGTTGACTTCCTTGAACCGGTCCAGGTCCATCAGCGCCACCCCGAACGACGCGCCTGTGCGCTTGGCCCGTTCGATTTCGTGTTCGATCCGGTCGTGCAGCAGGGAACGGTTGGCCAAGCCGGTGAGCGGGTCGTACATGGCCTGGATTGCGAGTTGCCTGGCCTGGTGCGTGACCCGACGGCTGACTAAAAAGGCAATCGTGATGCCCATCAGCAGCGCCATCGTGCCCAGCCCTATCATCAGGCCGCGCACGCGGGCATACGAAATTTCTGCATTGCGCACTGCCTCGGCAGTCTGCTGGCGCTGCAGCTCAAGCAGGGCGCCGACCTGTTCGGCAATGGCGCGCTGCCTGGGCATGGCCACGCTGCGGATGCGGTCGAAAATTTCTGTCTGGTCGTCGCTGAAGACAGACATGTCCACCACCGTCTGCACCTTGGGGTAGGCTTCGATGGTCAGCTTGCGGATGAGGTCCAGAATGCGACTTTCTTCCGGATTGAGCGGCATGTGCTCGAGGCGGTCGCGCGCCTGGATATAGAGGATGCCTTGGGAATTGAAGCGCAGAACCTCGGCGTCCTTTTCAAACGGATCGGAGAGAATCGGCAGGGTGTGCATGGAGAGCGCGCGCTCGCGCAGCGCGCTGTGCATCACTGTCGCGAGTTCGGTCTTGACGTTGTTGCTCTGGGCAATGTCCTTCAGGCGCTGGTTGGCTTCGGATACATACCGCAAGCCGATTGCGCTGAGCGCGACCATCAGGGCCAGCACGACGATAAAGCCGATCCCGATGCGGATCCCCATCCCCAGATGCTGAGTGTGCTGCTTCATCGATACAGCCCGTTATACATTTTTGAGTTGGGCGATTAAAAATTCGCTAAACCCATATTACGGCAATGGATTAACGTACTTTAATCCACCGGGAAGGCTGAAATTTGAGGCCGGACCGACGGGTTGCCATGCAGCCAGACCGAGGCCTGCAGCGCATCGTCCGCGGCCATTCCCTGTCCCAGCAGCGCGGCAACCATGCCCGTGAGACGGTCGCCGGACCCGGCCTGGGCGAGCCAGGGGCCGCCGCTGGTGTTGATGGCATAGCGGCCGTCAGGATGGGCGATGACGGTACCGGCACCTTTCAGCGCGACGTGGGCATGGTATTGCGCGCTCAGGCGTTGTGCCGCTTCGATCCGGCTGGCCTGGACGTCGGAACTGCGTGTGCCGAGCAGGCGGGCAGCTTCGCCGGGATGCGGGGTGAGCAGGAGAGGGGGAGTGCGGCGAGCCGCCTGACTGGCCAGTCCGGGATTGTTGGCCAGCAGATTCAGCGCGTCGGCATCCAGCACCAGCGGGCAGGGTGCTGCGAGGGCTGCTTGCAGCAGGGCATGCGCGCGCGGCCCCTGTCCCAGTCCCGGACCGACCACCAGCACGTCGAGATCCGCATTCACCAGACTTTCCGGCACCGCAAACATCAGGCGCGGTTCGCCGTAATCGACGGCGATGCGCTCGTCCAGCACGCCCAGGGTGACGCTGCCCGCGCCCTGCTGCAGGGCGGCGCGTCCTGCGATCAGGCAGGCGCCGACCATGCCGCTGCCGCCGCCGATGATGCCGATATGGCCGAACTGACCCTTGTGGCTGTTGCGCGCCCGCGCGGGCAGGCAATGGCGCTTTTCCAGTTGCGTCAGCGCGATGCCGGGCGTGGCGGGCAGGCTGGCCGGATCGACACCGAGCGTGTCGAGATGCAGTTCGCCGGCGCAGTCGGGCCCGTCGGCAGTGAGGAGGCCAGGCTTGAGAGCGAGATAGGTGAGCGTGTGATCGGCGCGCAGGGCGCACCCGCGTATCCGCCCGCTGTCGCTGTCGAGGCCGCTCGGCACGTCGAGTGCCAGCCTGGGGCAGTCCATGGCGTTCGCCCGTTCGATCCACCGTGCCTCTTCGCCGGTGATGTCGCGCTGCAGCCCCACCCCGAACAGACCGTCGATCACCAGACCGAAGCGCTGCGAGGGCGGAATGTCCGCCAGCAGGATGCCGCCGGTTGTGCGCCAGGCAGACCAGGCTTTCGCAGCATCCGGCGGCAGGCGGGCAGGGTCGGCGCGGCTGACGACCACCACCCGGGATCCCTGGGCCGCGAGCAGACGCGCCGCCACCAGGGCGTCGCCGCCATTGTTGCCGGGGCCGGCCAGAACCACCACCGCCTCGCCGGATTCGCTGGCCAGCATGCCCGCCAGTTCGGCCGCGGCCGCGCCCGCTCTTTCCATCAGCGACGTGGCTGGGTGGGCGGCGGCCCATTGCCGGTCGATTTCCCGGATGTCGGCGGCCATGAACAGCGGCGGCGAGACCAGGTCGCCGAGCGCAAGCGGCATGGGCGCATAGGGGTCGGGGCGATTCGGATGTTCAGGGTCTGCCATGCAAGGGGGCGGCCGGGGCGGCTTGGTAAGCGATGATGACATCTTAATCCCAAGGCTGATGCCGTGCGCTTGGGCGTGCGCACGGCGGTGGACAGTGGTTGGAAATGACCAGCGTCCAGTGATTCAGTGCGGCTTACTTGCTGCCGTTAACGTCGGGCCGGTTTCACGGCGGTCAATACACGAGAGGGTGACATGCGTAGACGTAGCTTTTTGGCGGGACTGACCATTCTTCCCGCACTGCCGCTGGCGGCCCATGCTGCCAAGGGCGACCTGAGCATCGGAATTTACCCGGGCACGGGCAAGGCCGACATCGTGATGGGGGATTTTCGCGCCTATGCGATGCCGTTCGCCCAGGCGCTGGCGGCGGCCCAGGGCGGCAAGCCGAAGCTCACCCTGTTTCGCAGCATCCGAAGCGTCATGGGCTCCTTGAAGGGCGGTCGCCTGGACCTGTATTTCGTTCCGCCTTCAGTCGCGGTTGCCGTGCTCGACCACGATTACTCGCCCATCGCTCGCGTGCGCGACCAGGCGACCGGGGTTCTGGTGCGCCGCAAGGGCGCAATCGTGACGGCTGTGGCGCTGACCGAGAAGGAATCCTGGCTGGATGTGATGGCGCGCCACACGCTCAAGCGCAACAAGATCGACTCGGTGAAGATTTTCAATTTCAAGACGCAGGAAGATGTGGCGCTGGCGATGCAGCGTGATTATGCGCAGGCTGGCAGCCTGCGCAGCAAGCTGGCCGACGAACTGATTGCAAAAGGGGATTACGAACTCTGGCATCCCCTGCCGACCACGCCGGATTTCACGCTGATGGCGAGCAACCGCATGAGTGCAGCCGAGCAGGACGGGCTGGGGGCGGCCGCCGTCGGGCTCAGCACCGACACCATTCAAACCCTGCAAAAAACCATCCACAGCAAGGTCACCGGCTTTGTGATCGACAAGCAGGCCGATTACAAGACCATCAAGCAGGCAATGAACGAAGCCGGGTACTGATTACGCGTCGGCAGTACGCAATCCGGTCCGAGGCTTGCCCCCCAGTCCGGTTGACCTAGACTGCGGAGTATCCATTGGTTGGAGGATTGCTTCATGGATACCCGACATCGCACTCAGGCGGGCGCGCCGCTTGCGCAGTGCGCCGACGAAGACAGCTGCACCGTGTTCAGCTGCGAGATCTGTCTGAAGGAAGTGCCGGCCGACGCAGTCAAAGTGACGGATGCGCAAGACTATGTCCATTATTTCTGCGGCCTTGATTGCCTCGACGCCTGGCAAAAGCAGGCCGGCAATCGCCCACAAGCCGGCCCGGAGAAGCGTCGCGATCGGCTAAAATAGCGCCTTTGCCCGTTCGCAAAGACGCTCATGTCTGCCATCGTTTCCCTTCCCGGCGCTGCCGCGCTGTCCCCGTTTCGTCTCGACAAGATCCGCCGCGAGGCCGCGCAGCAGGGCCTGAACCTGGGCACGCTGGCCGCGCGCCACTGGCATTTCCTGGAAGTGGACGGCGAACTCGACGCCGCGCAGATGCGCCTGGTCGAGCAGGCGCTCGATTACGGTACGCCGACCGCTGCGCCGACTGTCGATGATCCGCTGATCCTGGTCACGCCGCGCCCTGGCACCATTTCGCCGTGGTCATCAAAGGCCTCCGACATCCTGAAAAACTGCGGTCTCGCCGGCTTCCGGCGGATTGAGCGGGGGGTCGCCTTCCACGTGCTGGATGCCGCAGGACTGCCGCTGTCGGGCGAAGCGAAGGCACGCTTGCTGCCGCTCCTGCACGACCGCATGACCGAAGCGGTGATGACGCTGGCCGACGTCGAGCAGCTGTTCCGTCATGTGCCGCCGCGCGAATTGGCCCGTGTCGACGTGCTGGCCGGCGGACGTCCGGCGCTGGACGCGGCCAACCGCGAACTCGGCCTGGCGCTGTCGGACGATGAAGTCGATTACCTGGTGGAGAATTTTGTCCGTATCGGGCGCAATCCCACCGACGTCGAGCTGATGATGTTCGCGCAGGCCAATTCCGAGCATTGCCGCCACAAGATCTTCAACGCCAACTGGGTGATCGACGGCGCCGCGCAGGCCAAATCGCTGTTCGGCATGATCCGCGACACCCACGCTGCGCACCCCGAAGGCACCGTGGTGGCCTATTCGGACAATTCCTCGGTCATCGAGGGCGCGCAGATCGACCGCTTCTACCCGCGCGCCGACGGCAGCTACGCCTACAGCAGCGAACTCACCCACGTGCTGATGAAGGTGGAGACGCACAACCACCCGACCGCGATCTCGCCCTTCCCCGGCGCGGCCACCGGCAGCGGCGGCGAGATCCGCGACGAGGGCGCGACCGGCATCGGCTCCAAGCCCAAGGCCGGCCTGTGCGGGTTTTCGGTGTCCAACCTCAACATTCCCGGCTATGCACAGCCGTGGGAAGCTGGCGCGTATGGCAAGCCCGATCGCATCGTCACCCCGCTCGCGATCATGCAGGAAGGCCCGATCGGCGCGGCAGCATTCAATAACGAATTCGGCCGCCCGAACCTGGCCGGCTATTTCCGCACCTTCGAAGAGACGGTCGCCGGGCAGCGCCGCGGCTACCACAAGCCCATCATGCTGGCGGGTGGTGTAGGCAGCATCCGCGACGACCACGTGCACAAGAAAATGCTGCCGGTCGGCACCTTGCTGATCCAGTTGGGCGGTCCTGGCATGCTGATCGGGCTCGGTGGCGGCGCGGCCTCGTCGATGGATACCGGGGCGAATGCCGCCGATCTCGACTTCGATTCGGTGCAGCGTGGCAACCCCGAGATGGAGCGGCGCGCGCAGGAAGTCATCGACCGCTGCTGGCAACTCGGCGACAAGAACCCGATTCTCTCCATCCACGACGTCGGCGCCGGCGGCCTGTCGAACGCGCTGCCCGAGCTGGTCCACGGCGGCGGCCGCGGCGGCCGCTTCGAGCTGCGCGCCGCGCCGTCGGAGGAATCCGGCATGTCACCGCGCGAAATCTGGTGCAACGAAGCGCAGGAGCGCTACGTGCTGGCGATTCCGCCGGCGCGGCTGGACGAATTCCGCGCGATCTGCGAGCGCGAGCGCTGCCCGTTCGCGGTGCTCGGCGAAGCGACTGACGAGAATCACCTGTTGGTGACCGACAGCCATTTCCACAACGCCCCGGTGGACGTGAGCCTGGATGTGATCCTCGGCAAACCGCCCAAGATGACGCGCGATGTCGCGCATCAGGCCGCCACGCCCGCGCCGCTGGTTCTCGACGGCATCGAGCTGAAGGACGCCGTCTACCGCGTGCTGGCGATGCCGGGCGTGGCGTCGAAAATGTTCCTGATTTCCATCGGCGACCGCACCGTGGGCGGCCTGACCGCGCGCGACCAGTGCGTGGGGCCGTGGCAGATTCCCGTCGCTGACTGCGCGATCACCCTGGCCGGCTACCAGACCACCGAGGGCGAAGTGTTCTCGATCGGCGAGAAGGCGCCGCTGGCGCTGATCAATGCGCCCGCATCGGGTCGCATGGCGATCGTCGAGGCGGTCACCAACATGGCCGCCGCTCGCGTCGAGGGCCTCGCCGAGGTGAAGCTGTCGGCAAACTGGATGGCACCTGCCGGCCACCCCGGCGAGGATGCCGCACTGTTCGACACCGTGGCGGCGGTCTCGAATTACTGCCAGGCACTGGGCATCTCCATCCCGGTCGGCAAAGATTCGATGAGCATGAAAAGCGTGTGGGAGGCCGATGGCGAGAAGAAGGCGGTGACTTCGCCGATCTCGCTGGTGATCTCGGCCTTTGCCGCCACCCCCGACGCGACGATGCAGCTGACGCCACAGCTGCGCCTGGACGCCGGCGACACCGATCTGATCCTGATCGATCTGGGTCTGGGCAGCAACCGTCTCGGCGCATCGAGCTTCGCGCAGGCTTACAAGCAGGTGGGCGACCGCTGCCCGGATGCGCCGGAGCCTGCTGCGCTCGCCGCATTCTTCGACACCATCCAGGCGCTGAACGCGGCGGGCAAGCTGCTGGCCTATCACGACCGTTCCGATGGGGGGCTGTTTGCCGCGCTCGCCGAAATGGCGTTTGCCGGCCATTGCGGGGTGGATCTGGACGTTGACGAATTGTGTCTGGACCAGATCCGCCACGAAGTCGAGGACGAAGGCCTGCCGGAACCCGAGGGGCTGAGCGCGGGGGATGTTTCACAGCGTATTTTCAACGTGTTGTTCAACGAGGAAGCCGGCGCGCTGCTGCAAGTTCGGCGCGGCGACACCCAGGCGGTGATGCAGGCCTTCATGGATGCCGGCCTGCGCGGCGAATTCCATGTGATCGGCCAGCCCAATGCCTGCGACCGCATGCGCTTGCTGCGCGGCGATCAGGTGTTCTTCGACGAGGCGCGCACCGACTTGCAAAGCGCCTGGGCGCGCACCAGCTATGAAATGGCGAAGCTGCGCGACAACCCTGCCTGCGCCGAACAGGAATTCGTCCAGCACGCCGACGCCACCGACCCTGGCCTGCGCTATGCGCCGAGCTTCGATGTCGATACCGACATTGCCGCGCCCTTTATCGCCACCGGCAGACGTCCGCGCGTCGCGGTGCTGCGCGAGCAGGGCGTCAACGGCCAGGTCGAGATGGCGGCGGCGTTCGACGCCGCTGGCTTCGCCGCGGTCGACGTCCACATGAGCGACATCCTGAGCGGCCGCGTCAGCCTCGCCGACTTCACCGGCCTGGCTGCCTGCGGCGGCTTCAGCTACGGCGACGTGCTGGGCGCGGGCGGCGGCTGGGCCAAGTCCATCCTGTTCAACCCGCGCGCCCGCGACGAGTTTTCTGCGTTTTTCCACCGCGCCGACACCTTTGCGCTGGGCGTGTGCAACGGCTGCCAGATGATGAGCCAGTTGCATGACCTGATTCCCGGTGCTGCCGCCTGGCCGCGCTTCGAGCGCAATCTGTCGGAACAGTTCGAGGCGCGCTTTGCGCTGGTGGAGGTGCTGGCTTCGCCGTCGATTTTCTTCGCCGACATGGCCGGCTCGACGATGCCGATCGCAGTGTCGCACGGCGAGGGGCGGGCCGCTTTCCGCGAGTCCGCGCACGCTGCGCAGGCATTGGCCACGCTGCGTTACGTCGACAACCGGGGCGCGCCGACCGAGACCTATCCGGCCAATCCCAACGGCTCGCCGGGCGGCCAGACCGGCTTTACCACCGCGGATGGCC
>JAJYXG010000008.1:0-6532 GCA_021791095.1 Pseudomonadota bacterium | reverse complement strand
ATCTTGTACTGGCCCGGCTCTTCCGGATCCTTGGCACGCAGCATGTCCTGGATGTTGGCCGTGTTCATGGTCGAGTTCCACGCCATGTTGGCCATGAACAGGATCAGCGTGTCGAGCGCGTAGGGATCGTGGTTGGTCGCGTTGGTGATGACCATGTGCATCAGGCCGTGCGAGGCGATCGGCACTTCCCACGAATACGCCTTGTCGATGCGCAGCGGATTGCCGAACTCGTCGACCACCAGGTCTTCCGGACGCGTGGGGAAGCCGAGCGGCGGACGCGACAGCGGCGTGTTCGGCGCGTTGATGATGTCGATGTTGTTTTCCGGCAGCTGGTGCGGCGGAATCGGCTTCGGGTACGGCGCACGGGCGCGGAAGTTGCCCGGCGCATCGAGTGCGCCCAGCAGCATCTGGATCATGTGGATCGCGCGGCAGGAGTGGAAGCCGTTGGAGTGGGCGGAAATGCCGCGCATCGCGTACATCGCCACCGGGCGGCCCACGACCTTGTCGTGCTTGCGGCCCCACACGTCGGTCCATTCGATCGGCAACTCGACCGTCTCCTTGAACGCGACGTGCGCCATTTCCAGCGCGATGCGCTCGATGCTCTCGGCCGGCAGGCCGCATTCCAGCGCGACGTTCTCGGGCGCATAACGCTCGTCGAGATAGCGCTCGACCATCAGCGACATCACGGTCTTGACGCGGCGACCGTCCGGCGCCACGAACTCGCCGAACAGCGCCGGGGCGATGTCGCCGTCGATGCCGTTCCTGAATGCTTCCTTGTCGATGTCCCAGACCAGCGGATGGTCGTTCTCGTCGCGCAGGAACAGGCCGTCGCCCTTCTGTCCCGGGGTCTGCACCACCAGCCAGGAGGCGTTGGTGTAGCGCACCAGGAATTCATAGTCGAATTTTTCGTGCTTCAAGAGCACATGCACCATCGACATGGCCAAGAGGCCGTCCATGCCGGGTTTGATCGGCAGCCATTCGTCGGCGATCGCCGAGTAGCCGGTGCGCACCGGGTTGACGGTGACGAACTTGCCGCCCTTGCGCTTCAACTTTTCCAGGCCGATCTTGATCGGGTTGGAGGAATGGTCTTCCGCCACGCCCCACATCAGGAAGTACTTGGCGTAATCCCAGTCGGGCGCGCCGAATTCCCAGAACGAGAAACCGATGGAATAGAGGCCGGCCGCCGCCATGTTCACCGAACAGAAGCCGCCGTGGGCGGACCAGTTGGGGGTACCGAACTGCTGCGCCCACAGACCGGTCAGCGCCTGCATCTGGTCGCGTCCGGTGAAGAAACCCAGCTTGGACGGATCGGTCGCGCGGATCTCTTCCAGGCGGTCGGTCAGCACGTCGAGCGCCTGATCCCAGGAAATCGCCTCGTAGATGCCTTCGCCGCGCTCGGTGCCCGGCTTGCGCATCAGCGGCTGCGTCAGCTTGGCGGTGGAATACTGCTTCATGATCCCGGCCGAGCCCTTGGCGCACAGTACGCCCTGGTTGGTGGGATGGTTGCGGTTGCCCTGGATGAAGCGGACCTTGTTGTCCTCCAGCGTCACCTTGATGCCGCAGCGGCAGGCGCACATATAACAGGTGGTGTACTTGATTTCCTGTGCGTCGTGATTTTCGAGTTTGATCTTGGCGTTCATGCGGCCTCTAGGTTCAAAATTGTCCCCCGCGGTTTCATCTCGAAACCGCGTTTTTTCCCTGCCCGGATATACACACTAGGTGACTGCTGGAAGCAGCGCCAGCGCATCGGCACTGGATGCTGCGGGGACGGCTATATATTAATCAATCCGAATACTCTGATATTTTGCCCTTTCAGGCGGCCGTATGGCAAGTAAAACGGCTGATATGCCTATAAGCCGTTCTGATCATAATCCTTGGTTATTGAGGGGTTAAACGCCGCGATTCAACCTGCTTCGGCGGTGCGTGCGTTTCGGCCAGAAGCGACTCGATCACCGCGAGCGCCTCGCCTTCGTCCCACTCAGTCGGCCCGGTCAACACGTAGCGCAGGCGCCCTTCAGCATCCAGCAGGAAGGTGGTGGGCAGGGCAAACACCTTCCAGCGCTTGGTGTTGCTTCCATCCGGATCGAGCAGGATCGGAAAGCCCAGCTTCATTCTGGACAAGAAGCCATTCACCTCGTCCGCGGTCTCGGCGCTGTCGAGCGCGACGATGGCCAGCGGCCGCCCCGCCATCTTCAGCCGCAGCCGCTCCATCGACGGCATTTCACGCAGGCAGGGCGGGCACCACGACGCCCAGAAATTGAGCAGCACCACCTTGCCGCGGTAGTCAGCCAGCGTTTTGGGCGCGCCTTTCAGGTCGTTGGCCTTCAATTCCGGCGCCGGTGTTGCGGAGCGCGCCTCGAATCTGGCGGCCTGAGCGCCGCCCGCCAGTATCAGTCCCATTGCACATAGCCCCAGCCATCGCTTCATTTGCATCCCCAGTCGTTCAATTCACGCAGCAGCATGGCATCCATGCGGCGGCTCTCGGCGATTTCGAATTCGGTCGGCGTCTCGCGCATCCAGTAGCCTTCGCGCAGGTTTTCCAGGATCACGTGACTGGTCGTCGCGTCCTGCCGCGCCAGATGGTCCAGCAGGCCGGGCAGCCAGGGCGTAGCGGCCGATCGGCGCGGCTGCAGCACGCGAACGCGCAGTCCGGACAGCACGCCCACTTCGAGGTAATCCGGCTCGGCCAGGGCTTCCGCCGATTTATAAAGATTCGGATACATCAGCAGCACGCACAACTGCTGCCGTTCGGCCGGTTGCAGCAAGGCTGCTGCACGAAGTACCGGCACGGCGGCACGCGACACGGCGTACACGACGACCCGCCTGCCGCCGGCCTGCGCGGCGCGCAGCCAATCGGCCACATCCTGCGCCGGCACGGCGTCCATGCTGCTCGGCAGTTGCGGCAGGAAATAGGCGCTGACGGGATCGAGCGACCATACCGCCATGCCGGAGTCGGCCAGCAGTTGCGCGGCCTGCAGCTCGGGCTCGGCGCGCCCGCGCTCGGAGGCCACCCACAGCAGCAGCCGCTCTCCCTGGGCCGAAAAATCAAGATAGTCCGGCGGGGCGGCACGCACAGCGTACGAGCACACCCACAGGCTCAACACCATAAATTGGAAAAAACGCATTGAAAACGCCTAGCTCAAAAATCCCGACCATCTTGCCGCAGCGCACACGTCAGACAAGATGATGTTTTGACTAGGCGCCTGCTGAAGGGGATAAACGCCAGTGCCCGGAGCGTCCGCCCTGCTTTTCCAGCAGCCGGATGTCGCCCATCGTCATGCCGCGGTCGACCGCCTTGCACATGTCGTAGATGGTCAGCAAGGCCACGGACACGCCGGTCAGCGCCTCCATTTCCACGCCGGTCTTGCCGACCGTCTCGGCCGTCACCGTGCAGGCGATCCACGACTCTGCCTCGTCGTGACTGAATTCAACGCCCACCTTCGTCAGCGCAATCGGATGGCACAGCGGGATCAACTCGGCGGTGCGCTTGGTCGCCTGGATCGCAGCAATGCGCGCGATGCCGAGCACGTCGCCTTTGGCCGCTTGGCCACCGAGAATGCGCGCCAAGGTATCGGGTAACATGCTGATCCGTCCGCTCGCCACGGCGACGCGCCGGGTGTCGTCCTTGCCCGCCACGTCGACCATCACGGCGCGGCCACGTTCATCGAAATGGGTGAATTCGCTCATGCCTCGGAACCTTATAGGGAATATCCGCATCGTAAACGAAATGCTCATATCCACACCCGCCCTTATCCGCTGATGCTGCGCACCCTGCTCGCGATCGCCCTCGCCATCCAGCCGGCATGGGCCGCCGACTTGCCCGATCTGGGCGAAGTTTCACGGCAATACTTTTCCGACCAGGAAGAACAGGCGCTCGGACGCGCCATCATGCGCGACGTCTACGCTGACCCGCGCTATCTGGACGACCCCGAAATCGAAACCTACCTCAACCAGCTCGGCTACAAGCTGGTCTCGGTCAGCACACGCAACCGGCGCGAGTTCATCTTCTTCGTCGTCAGCGACCCCAGCATCAACGCCTTCGCCATGCCCGGCGGCAACATCGGGGTGCATACGGGCCTGCTGCTCGCCGCGCAGAGCGAATCCGAGCTGGCCAGCGTCGTGGCGCACGAAATCGCCCACGTCACCCAGGACCACATCGCGCGCATGGTCGCCGCGCAAAGCCAAAGCCAGTGGCCGACCATGGCCGCGCTGGCACTGGCACTGCTGGCGGCGCGCTCCAATCCTAACGTGGCGAGTGCCGCAATTGCCACCACCCAGGCCTATTCAATCCAGAATCAGCTCAACTACAGCCGTGATTACGAGCGCGAGGCCGACCGGCTCGGCCACGAGATGCTGACCCGTGGCGGCTACGACGCGCGCGGGATGAGCGGCTTTTTTAATCGCCTGCAGCGCGCCAACCGGTTCTACGACACCAGCGCACCCGCTTATCTGCGCACCCACCCGCTCACCACCGACCGCATCGCAGACATGGAGGCACGCAGCGAATCCACGCCCTACCAGCAGGTGACGGACAGCCTCGATTTCCAGCTGGTGCGCGCCCGCCTGCGCGCGCAGGAAAACAGCCCGCAGGACGCCGTACTGGCTGCGCGCAATGCGCTCAAGGACAAACGCTACAGCAGCGAAACCGCCGGCCGTTATGGCCTCGTCACTGCGTTGCTCCGCGCACGCCAGTTCAAGGAAGCCGAGACTGAAGTGCAAAAACTGCTGTCCGGCAAGCCGGTCCATCCGATGATTCAGCAACTGGCGGCCTTCACTGCGCTGGCCGCCGGCAATCACGATCTCGCCCTGCAGCGCTATCAGACAGGCAGCGAGACCCATCCCGGCTACCAACCTCTGCAATATGGGCGCATCAGCGCATTGCTGTCGGTGGGGCGCAGCAACGATGCATTGATCCAGGTCGACAGACAGCTTGCGCTGTATCCGCTCGACCGCCGCCTATGGCGCCTGGCCGCCCAGACCCATGCCCAGTCCGGACATCGCCTGCTCAGTCACCGCGCCCAGGCAGAAGCAGCCGCCTTGAGTGGAAATCTGGTGATGGCCATCGAACAGATCAACCTCGGCATCAAGGCGGGCGACGGCAGTTTCCACGAAATGTCGGTAGCCGAAGCGCGGCGACGCGAATGGCAGGAAATCGAGAAGTCGCAGCGGAAGAACTGACTTTCTGGCGCACACGCCCATATTTGGCGGGGCTGGTAGGAATTTACCCCGCGATTTGCACGTAAAAAATCCCGCCTGGCCTTGCATGGCAAAAACTAATTCCACTATGCTTCGTGTCATCCATCACTGGATAGCGTTCACTGCATGGCACTCCCAAGCGGCAAGCGCTTTCATCACGACGTCAAAAATTAGGAGGATGACTATGCGAAAGTATGTAGCAGCAGCCTGTGCGATCAGCGCCATCATGCTGTCGGGAAGCGTGCTGGCCCAGAATGCGGCCGCGCCCAAGAAAGAAGAAACCGGCAAGGACATCGCGTACAACCGCACCAAGGGCAACTGCCTGGCCTGCCACGCCATGCCCACTCAGCCCGACGCAGAATCCCCCGGCATGTATGGTCCGCCGCTGATCGCCATGAGCGCGCGTTACCCCGACAAGGCCAAGCTGCGCGCCCAGATCTGGGACGCGACCAAGGCCAATCCCTCCAGCACCATGATTCCTTATGGCAAGCATGGCGTGTTGACGGAAGCGGAAATCGATAAAGTGACCGACTTTGTGTACGGTCTGTAATTATTCGTAGCATTGTTCAATCAGGAGATATGCCCAATGAATGCACTTCGTAGAAACGTACTGAAAGGCGCTGCCGGTGCAGGCGCCGTGGCGGTGGCCGTGGCCGCCGGCCTGCTGAAGCCCACCCAGGCGATGGCCGCCTGGAACAAGTCCGCCTTCGAGGCCAAGAACGTCGGTGACGCGATGAAAGGCATCGGTGCTACCAGCCCGGCCGACAGCAAGGACATCACCATCAAGGCGCCGGACATCGCCGAAAACGGCGCCGTCGTGCCGGTGGAAGTGACCAGCGGCATCGCCGGCATCAGCAGCATCGCCATCCTGGCCGAAAAGAACGCCAGCCCCCTGGTTGGCACCTTCGACCTGTCCGGCGGCGCCCAGGGCTTCATTTCCACCCGCATCAAGATGGGCCAGACTTCGCTCGTCCGTGCCGTCGTCAATGCAGGCGGCAAAACCTACACGGCGGCCAAGGAAGTGAAAGTCACCATCGGCGGCTGCGGCGGCTGATCAACCCGCTCACGACCCCAACGTTCAATATTCAGGAAAGGAAAGCCAAATGGCTCAACCCATGCGTATCCGTGCCACCATGGCAGGCGACGTCGCCGACGTCAAAGTATTGATGAACCACCCGATGGAGACGGGCACCCGCAAGGACGCGAAAACCGGCCAGCTGGTCCCCGCCCACTTCATCACCGAAGTGACCGCCACGGTCAACGGCGCGTCCGTGCTGAATGCCAACATCGGCGGCGCCGTGTCGAAGAACCCCTACCTCGGCTTCAAGGTCAAGGG
>JAJYXG010000006.1:0-6538 GCA_021791095.1 Pseudomonadota bacterium | reverse complement strand
GGTCTGGGGCTGGTCCCCATGGTCGTCGAGCAGAGCGGCCGTGGCGAGCGCGCCTACGACATCTATTCGCGCCTGCTCAAGGAGCGGGTCATTTTCCTGGTGGGACCGGTGAACGACGCGACAGCCAACCTGGTGGTCGCGCAAATGCTGTTCCTCGAGTCGGAAAACCCCGACAAGGACATCTATTTCTACATCAACTCGCCTGGCGGCTCGGTGTCGGCCGGTCTGGCAATCTACGACACCATGCAGTTCATCAAGCCGGATGTGTCCACCCTGTGCATCGGCCAGGCGGCCAGCATGGGCGCGTTCCTGCTGACTGCAGGCGCCAAGGGCAAGCGCTACTGCCTGCCGAACTCGCGCGTGATGATCCACCAGCCGCTTGGCGGCTTTCAGGGGCAGGCGTCGGATATCGAAATCCACGCCAAGGAAATCCTGTATTTGAAAGCGCGTCTCAACGATATGCTGGCGAAGCACACCGGGAAGACGCTGGAGGAGATTGATCGCGATACCGATCGCGACAACTTCATGAGCGCGGACGAATCGGTGAACTACGGACTGGTCGACAAGGTGTTGACCAGCCGCATCGAGGCATCAGGCAATTAAGCAAGGAACTGGCATGGCGGACAAAGGCTCGAGCGACAAACTTCTTTACTGCTCCTTCTGCGGCAAGAGCCAGCACGAGGTGCGCAAGCTGATTGCCGGGCCGTCGGTATTCATCTGCGATGAATGCGTCGAACTGTGCAACGACATCATCCGCGAGGAAATCCAGCAGGCCGACAGCCAGAAGGGATCGGGCTCCGATCTGCCGACCCCGCACGAAATCAGCGATATCCTTGACCAGTATGTAATCGGCCAGAGCCAGGCCAAGAAAGCGCTGGCAGTCGCCGTCTACAACCACTACAAGCGTTTGCGCAGCAACGCCGGGACCGGAGACGTCGAACTGGCCAAGAGCAACATCCTGCTGATCGGTCCGACCGGCTCGGGCAAGACCCTGCTGGCGCAGACGCTGGCGCGTCTGCTGAATGTACCCTTCGTGATCGCCGACGCCACCACGCTGACCGAAGCCGGCTACGTCGGCGAGGACGTCGAGAACATCATCCAGAAGCTGCTGCAAAAGTGCGACTATGATGTCGACAAGGCCAAGCAGGGCATTGTTTACATTGACGAAATCGACAAGATCTCGCGCAAGGCCGACAACCCGTCGATCACCCGCGACGTGTCGGGCGAAGGCGTACAGCAGGCGCTGCTGAAATTGATCGAGGGCACCACCGCCTCGGTGCCGCCGCAGGGCGGGCGCAAGCACCCGAACCAGGAATTCGTCCAGGTCGATACCAGCAACATCCTGTTCATCTGCGGCGGCGCGTTCAGCGGCTTGGAGAAAGTGATTCGCGGCCGTACCGAAAAGGGCGGCATCGGCTTCGGCGCACAGGTGAAGAACGTCGATGAGACCAAACGCGACGTTGAATTGCTGCATCAGGTTGAGCCCGAAGATCTCATCAAATATGGCTTGATCCCCGAATTTGTCGGACGTTTGCCGGTGGTCGCGACACTCGACGAACTCGACGAAGCCGCGCTGGTGCAGATTCTGACCGAGCCGAAGAACGCATTGACCAAGCAGTTCATCAAACTCTTCAAGATGGAAGGCGTTGAACTCGAGTTCCGCGAGGATGCGCTGAATGCCATCGCCAAGCGCGCGCTGGCGCGCCGCACCGGGGCGCGTGGCCTGCGTTCGATCATCGAGCATGCGTTGCTGGACACCATGTACGACCTGCCCTCCCTCAAGGGGGTTACCAAGGTGGTGGTGGACAACGGGCTGATCAGCGGCGACGGCAAACCCTTGCTGATCTACTCCGACCAGGGTGAGCAGCCTCTGGCTGCCGGCGCCTGAACCGGAATGGCTGATGGGGAACCTGTCAGCCATCTTGAATTCCAAACTATGCCCCCCAACTGTGGATGAGCGTGGTTGAAATGCCGCGCATCCTTTCCTCAACCCTTACCAGGAAATCATGATGAGCGACAACGTATCCAAGGAACAGGTCGATCTGCCGCTGTTGCCGCTTAGGGACGTGGTGGTGTTTCCCCACATGGTCATCCCTCTGTTTGTCGGGCGCCCAAAATCGATCAAGGCGCTGGAAACCTCGATGGAGTCCGGCAAGAGCATCCTGCTCGTCGCGCAAAAGACCGCCGCGCAGGACGACCCCACCCCGGAAGACCTCTACGATACCGGCAGCGTGGCTACTGTCCTGCAGATGCTGAAACTGCCCGACGGCACGGTCAAGGTTCTGGTTGAGGGCAATCAGCGCGCCCGCGTGCTGGACGTCACCGACGTCGGCACCCATCTCGCCGCGCGCGCCGAAATCCTGCCCGCCGAGGGCGAGGAACTGGTTGAAGTCGAAGCCATGCGTCGTGCCCTGCTGACGCAGTTCGACCAATACGTCAAACTGAACAAGAAAATTCCGCCGGAGATCCTGACGTCGCTGTCGGGCATTGACGAAGGGGGACGTCTGGCCGACACCATCGTTGCGCACCTGCCGCTGAAACTGGAGCAGAAGCAGGAGGTGCTGGAGATGATCGGCGTCAACAAGCGGCTCGAACACCTTTTGGGCCTGCTGGAAGGCGAACTCGACATCCTGCAAGTGGAAAAGCGCATCCGCGGTCGCGTCAAGCGGCAGATGGAGAAGAGCCAGCGTGAGTATTACCTGAACGAACAGGTCAAGGCGATCCAGAAGGAACTGGGCGACATCGAGGAAGGCGCCGAACTGGAGGAACTTGAAAGCCGCATCAAGCAGGCCAGCATGTCCAAGGAGGCCGAAGCCAAGGCCATGGGCGAGCTGAAAAAGCTGCGCATGATGTCACCGATGTCGGCCGAGGCCACCGTGATCCGCAGCTACATCGAAGCGATGGTCGGGCTGCCGTGGAAGAAGAAGACCAAGATCAGCAAGGATCTGGCGAAGGCCGAACGCGTGCTCGACGAGGATCACTACGGCCTCGACAAGGTCAAGGAGCGCATCCTCGAATATCTCGCAGTGCAACAGCGCGTCGACAAGGTGAAGGCGCCGATCCTGTGTCTGGTGGGGCCGCCAGGGGTAGGCAAAACCTCGCTTGGCCAGTCGATCGCGCGTGCGACGAACCGCAAGTTCGTCCGCATGGCGCTGGGCGGCGTGCGCGACGAGTCCGAGATTCGCGGCCACCGCCGCACCTACATCGGCTCGATGCCGGGCAAGATCCTGCAAAGCCTGACCAAGGTCGGGGTGAAGAATCCGCTGTTCCTGCTCGACGAAGTCGACAAGATGGGCCAGGATTTCCGTGGCGACCCGTCGTCGGCGCTGCTGGAGGTGCTCGATCCCGAGCAGAACCACACCTTCCAGGACCATTACATCGAGGTCGAGTATGACCTCTCCGACGTGATGTTCGTCGCCACCGCCAACTCGCTCAATCTGCCTGCGCCCCTGCTGGATCGGATGGAAGTAATTCGTCTGTCTGGCTACACAGAAGACGAGAAAATCAACATCGCGGAGCGCTATCTGGTGACCAAGCAGTTGAAGGTCAACGGCATCAAGGAAGGTGAGCTTGCAATCGCAGAATCGGCGATTCGCGACATCGTGCGTTACTACACGCGCGAAGCGGGTGTGCGCAGCCTCGAGCGCGAGATTTCCAAGATCTGCCGCAAGGCGGTCAAGTCGCTGCTGCTGAAAAGGCAGAAGACGAAAATCTCGGTCACCTCACGCAATCTGGAAAAATACCTTGGCGTGCGGCGCTTCAGCTTTGGCATTGCGGAGCAGAACAACCAGGTGGGGCAGGTGACGGGTCTGGCGTGGACCGAAGTGGGCGGTGAACTGCTCACCATCGAGGCCGTATCGCTGCCCGGACGCGGCAAGATGACCACCACTGGCAAGCTCGGCGAGGTGATGCAGGAATCCATCCAGGCGGCGCTGTCCGTGGTGCGCTCGCGCGCGCGCAAGCTGGGCATCCAGGAAGACTTCTATCAGAAGCGCGATATCCATATTCACCTGCCGGAAGGCGCTACGCCGAAAGACGGTCCGTCGGCCGGCATCGCGATCTGCACGTCCATGGTGTCGATTCTCACCGGGATTCCGGTGCGCGCCGACGTCGCGATGACAGGCGAGATCACATTGCGCGGTGAAGTATTGCCCATCGGTGGCCTGAAGGAAAAGCTGCTGGCGGCCCACCGCGGTGGCATCAAGACGGTGCTGATTCCCCAGGAGAACGTCAAGGATTTGACCGAGATTCCTGACAATATCAAGAACAAGCTCGACATCCATCCAGTGAAGTGGATCGAGCATGTTCTTGAATTGGCACTGGAACATGCGCCCGAGCCGTTGCAGGATGAACCTGAAACTGAAACACCAGCAATCGCTGTTCCAGAAGAGGGGAAAACTTCCGCCGTGGCGATCAAGCACTAGGTCATTTCAAACCACTCTCCGGAATCCCGCGCCAGCCGCGGGATTTTTTTGTCGACAGCCCGGAAAACCGCTTGACACAAGGTTTTGCGGGTTGCTATAAAAGCGGGCACAGGGTTTTCCTGTGCCACTCAAGTGAAGGGGACAACACGTGAACAAATCCGAATTGATTGACGCCATCGCCGACTCGGCCGACATTTCCAAAGCCGCTGCCGGCCGTGCGCTGGACGCAACGGTCGAAGCCGTCAAGAAAGCGCTGAAGAAGGGCGACATGGTCACGCTGGTGGGTTTCGGCAGCTTCTACGTTGGCAAGCGCGCCGCACGCACCGGTCGCAATCCGCGCACTGGCGCCGCCATCAAGATCAAGGCCGCCAAGGTACCGAAGTTCCGCGCCGGCAAGGGTCTCAAAGACGCCATCAATTAATAAAAAACACAATTTGCATTTGGCAAGACCGGAAAAAATGTTGTAGAATTTTGGTCTTTGTCGGGTGCTTAGCTCAGCTGGTAGAGCGTCGCCCTTACAAGGCGAATGTCGGGGGTTCGAACCCCTCAGCACCCACCAGCAGGGTAAGAATAAAAAGCGGTCAAATCTTAGGCAGCACAGTTTTTGTAGTACAAGGGAGTGGTAGTTCAGTTGGTTAGAATACCGGCCTGTCACGCCGGGGGTCGCGGGTTCGAGTCCCGTCCACTCCGCCAACACCAAAAAGGCGAACGCGAGTTCGCCTTTTTTCATTTCAGCGCATTTCGTGGCATCAACTTTTATTGGATCTCGCGCGATTTAAATCGCAGTGGGGCGAGACGCGAGGCGCAAAGTGCGCGAAAATTCGCGCTGACGTTCATTTTCCGGAGTAAAAAACCGTGCTCGAAGCAATCCGCAAACATGCAAAGGGCTGGCTGGCCAAAGTCATACTGGCCTTGATCGCGATTACCTTCGCCTTGTTTGGCGTCGATTCCTACATGTCGGGTGACAGAAGCGGAGGCAAGATTGCCGAAGTGGGCGATGTTGGAATCTCGCGCGAAGAACTGACGCAGGAAATTCAGGCTCAGAGCGATCGCATGCGCGAGTCGCTCGGACCCGCATTCGATTCCTCGGTCACCGAAACAGCCGATTTCCGCAGGCAGGTGCTCGACAGCCTGATCGAGCGCAAAGCCTTGCTGCAGGAAGCGCAAAAGCTCAAATTCCTGGCGCCCGATGCGTACATTGCGTCGGTTTTGGCGCAGATTCCGGCCTTCCAGCAGGATGGAACATTTTCGCAGCAGCGCTATGAGGCAGTGTTGCGCCAGAACGGACGTACCCCCGCCCAGTTTGAAAACGAATTGCGCCAGGCTTTTATGCTGGAGGCCGTCACCAGTCCGGTTTCACTGGCGGCTTTCCCGTCCGACACGTCGCTAAGGCAGATTGCCCGCTTGGTGGCGCAACAACGCGAAATTGCCTGGACCGATATTCCGGCTTCCATGGTGGCCGCGCAAATCAAGGTGACGCCTGCTGATGTGGAGCGTTATTACGCCGCCAACAAGGCTGAATTTACCGAACCCGAGCAAATTCGCGCCGAGTATCTGATTCTGGATATTGCCACTGTGGCAGCGGGCATGATGGTGAGTGACCAGGCGGTGGCGGATTATTATGCAGCCAACCCTACGCAGTTCGGGCAACCCGAACAGCGCAGCGCGAGCCATATCCTGATTGCCGCGGATCAAAATGCGAATGCCGCCACGCGTGCAAAGGCCAAGGCAAAAGCGACCGAGTTGTATCAGACACTGCAAAAAAACCCGGGGCGTTTCGCCGAACTGGCGCGCACCGAGTCGCAGGATCCCGGCTCGGCCGCGCAGGATGGGAGTCTGGGCAGCTTTGGCCGCGGCATGATGGTCAAGCCCTTCGAGGATGCGGTCTTCGGCATGAAGCCCAACGAAATCCGTGGGCCCGTGGAAAGCGACTTCGGTTACCACATCATCCGGCTGGATGGCATCCAGCCTGCACAGACTGTCCCGTTGGCACAAGTGCGTGCGGGCGTGGTGGAGGAGTTGCGCAAGCAGCAGGCGCAGAAGGTGTTTGCCGATCTGGCGGACAACTTCAGCAATCTGGTGTACGAAAATGCGGACAGCTTGCAGCCCGCAGC
>JAJYXG010000068.1:0-6745 GCA_021791095.1 Pseudomonadota bacterium | reverse complement strand
GTCGGTGTTGAACAGCGAGGTGCGGCGCTTGATGCCGTGCACTTCGTAGCCCTTGCCGAGCAGGAATTCGGCAAGGTAGGCGCCGTCCTGGCCGGTGACGCCGGTGATGAGGGCTTTCTTGGTCATGGTTGTCCCGTCTGATTTTTTAGCAATAACAATTAAGTCGACTCAATAACGGGAGCCCTATCCCGCTGTCCTGTTCAATGCATCACGAATCGAATTTGCCCGTAATGCGTTCCCGTTCCGTTGCACGCATTGCGGCGAGCATCGAGCGGATGAAATCGGTCTGGTCGTCGTAGGCGCCCGCCTCGTCGCGGTCAATCGAGGAGACGCGCACCAGCATGCCGTCCGGAATGACGCCGGTCAGGGTGTAGCGCATCTGCGCGAGTTTCATGCGCAGTCCAAACTGGGTCTGCTGGTCTCCCACCACGACCCAGTAGGTGATCGGTTCATTGCGCGCGCCCTGTGCGGCCACCAGACGCTTGATCGGAAGTTCACCGTATTGCGTGCTGAGCACACCCGGCCGGGTGTCCTTGATCACATGAAATCCCTGGGCCGGATAGCACACCTCGGGGCGATGCGTCTGCATACCTTCGCCATGGTTGCCGCCATAGGCGACAGACAGCATGATGCGTTTGCCTTCCCGGCTGACATAGGTGCGGGTCAGCGTCTGGCTGTAGGTTTCGTCGATTACCTTTTGCAGTTCGGGCGTGACCAGCAGGGTGGCGATGGTTTCATCCACCTTCCAGCCGCCGAACTGTTCCGGAATCAGGGTTTCCAGATTGATCCGCGACTCGGTATCGATCAGTTTGGCGGTTGGCTTGAGCGCCAGCGCCATGCCTGCCGCAGCAAACATGCACAGGCCGATGACGAGGTGTCTGAAGCTGATGAGTTTCATGGGTTGCCTCCAGTTGCCGGGACGGACATCCTGATCGGGTTCGATTGCATACGCATGACATCAGGCCTGCACCCGCGCGCGCGGACGGTCGGGAAGGAAGAAGCCCAGCACCCCGTCCAGCGCAAACAGGAACAGCAGGCCGATGACGAACAGCATGATGCCGGCAAAATCGTGCAGGAAGCCCTGCCCGGCTTCGTCGCCCATGTGGAAGGTCACCAGGATCAGCACGATGACTCGTGCGATGTTGGCGGCGAAGGCGATCGGCAAAATCGCCGCCATGATGATGAGGTTGCGCGTCAGGCTGGTGTGCTGTATCAGGTACAGATACAGCAGGCCCATGGCCGACAGGCTGAACATGGAATGCAGGCCGGAGCAGGCGTCGGCCACCAGCAACTGGTACTGCCCAACGGTAAGCGTGACGCCGCTGCGCGCGATGGGGTAACCGGCGGTATACAGCGCCTGTTCGGCGATGACCGAAATGTATTGCTTGAGGGGGCCAGTGAGGGTATCGACCACAAATCCCGGGAGCGGCACCATGAACAGCAGGAAGAACAGCGCGAACCACAGCGCACGCGCGGCGGACAGCCCCAGGGTGACGAGCAGCGCGCCGAGGATGACGGGAATCTGCGAACCCACTTCAAGCAGCAGGATGTCCTGCGAACGGCCCACGGCATAGGTCAGCAGGCCGAAAACCAGCAGCACCCAGCCGGCGACCGTTTCGCCGCGCGTGAGCGTGCCTGCGCCTGCATCCGGCAGAAACACAGCACGCTGTTGCCAGATCAGAAACAGCGTGACCACCAGCACGATGGGGCCGTGCGCGTAGTCATCGGAATTCCACAGGCCGTGCGCCATCATCCAGTAGGTGGGGACGTACAACACGAGCAGGCCGAGCATGATCGGCCACCAGGCCTGGAGCGGCGCCAGCGCATCGAGCATGGAGGCGCGCGGGGGGTGTGTAGTCATGGCATTAATCCAGTACGACGGCACCGACGACTTGCGCACCGGCGAGGACGACCTTCTCCTTCAGTTCGGTCAGCGGCGCCAGGCGGCTGACGTTGCGGCGGGTGGCGATGAGCATGCCGCCGACACGTGCCGCGATGAGCTGGAAATCCGAGCTGAACCGAGACGGTGCGGTGTCCAGCAGAATGACGTCATAGCTGGTTTCCAGCCCAGACAGCAGCGCGCCGAAGGTGGGGCGCGCCAGCAGTTCGGCGGGGTTGGGCGGCGGCGAACCGGCGGGCAGCACGGTCAGCGTCTGAAAGGGCTTGATTGTGTGCACCTGCACCGAGGGAACGCGCTCGGCCAGGATGTCGGACAGCCCCGTGCCGTTGCCCAGGCGAAAGATTTCGTGCTGGCGCGGCTGCCGCATGTTGGCGTCGACCAGCAGCACCTTGCGGCCCATCTGCGCGAACAGCACAGCGAGGTTGGCAGCTAGGTAGCTCGATCCTTCGTCGGCGCGCGCGCTGCCGACCGCCAGCGTTTTGCGGCCATCGTTGAACCAGCGCAGCAGCAGTTCGGAACGCACCGAACGCAGCGCTTCGGCCTCCTTGCTGTAGGGTGAGGTGGCGGCGGTGAGCTCGGGGCTGAGGCTCGCCTCGGCGGCGGGAATGTAGGGATATTCGAACTGGTGCGACAGCGCCTGCCGAATGTCGGCCTCGGTGACCAGGCCGAGTTTTTGCGCGGCCTCGCCGAAGCGCAGGTTCTGTTCCTGCTGCAGCGCGAGCACACGCTCCATGTCCTGCGGCTTGAGCTTGCCGGCATCCTGCAGCAGCTTGCCGATGGTGGAATCGGCGCGGATGCTGGTGGTCGCCTCGACGATGCTGCTTTGTTCGCTGGCGCTGGAAACTGAATTCATGTGAACCTCGATTGACGCTGTTTGTGATGGCGCTCAGGCCATGGCGGGTCGGTTGCGGCGAAGCAGGCGGCGCAGGATGTCGAGCACGCGGCGGTTTTTCGAAACTTCGGCCAGCACGGGAATTTCAAGTCCGGCGACGATGTCCTGCCCGGAACGCACGCGGCGATCCAGCAGTTCGACCAGGAAGCCCAGGCTCACGCCCAGCAGGGTGCCGAAAAACACCGCCAGCAGCAGGTTGAACATCACGCGCGGCTTGGATGCCGCGGTGGGCGCGACGGCCGGGTTCAGCACTGCGATGTCGGTCTGGGTGGATTGCGCTTCCATGCGGCTCTGGCCGTAACGCTGCAGGGCGGAGTCGTAGATGCGCTGGGCATTTTCCAGATCGCGCGCCAGCAGGGTGGCTTCCTCGCGCTGCTGCTTGAGTGCCAGCACCCTGCCCTTTTGCCGCTCGAACGCGCCGGAGAGTTCGCTAAAGCGCTGGCGCGCTGCACCGGCCGTGGCACCCACGCCGCGCGTGGCGGTGTTGAGTTCGGCGGCGAGTTTGGCCTTGTAGCTGCTCACCTCGGCCTGCAAGCGCAGAAAATCGGGGTGGTTGGCGCCGATTCGCTTGGCCATCTCGGCCAGACGGCCTTCGCCTTGCGCGACCTGCGCCTTGAGGCTTTGCACCACCGGGTTGTTGATGACCTCCGGCAGGCTGCCGCTGTCGCGTGTGCGCGAACTGGCGTCAAATGCCGCCGACTGCGCGGCCACCATCTGCCCGGCCAGGCTGGCCATGCGGCTGGTTTCGACGTCGAGACGCTCCTCGGATTCGACGATGCCTTTTTCGCGCTGATAGGCAGTGAGCTTTTGCTGCGCCTGATCGAGGTTTTCGCGCAACTGGGTGATCTGCTGATCGAACCAGGCGGCAGTCTGTTTGGCAGGCGCCACGCGCAGGTCGAGGTTGGTTTCGATGTAGGACTTGGCGAAGGCGTTGGCGACGATCGCGGCAAAGCGCGGGTCGGAACCGCTGAAACCGATGGAAATGATGCTGGATTCGCGCGAGGGTTCGGCACTGATCTTCTGCAGCAGCAGGTCGGCCAGCCACTGCTCGATCGTGCCCTGGCCCTGGGTTGCCTGGATGAACTGTTCACGGGTGGCCGGATTCTCCGCCAGCTTCAGATCACGCACCACGCGGTTGGCGACCTGGCTGCTGTTGATGATATCGATCTGCGTCGCCATGTAGCCGGGAAACATCTGCGACGGCAGCATCTGGCCAGTGATGGAATCCTTGCTCTTGGAATCGATGATCAGCGTGGTGGTGGCCTTGTATTCCTTGGGCAGCAGCAGGCTCACCGTCGCGGTGACGGCGACAGTGAACAGCAGCACGCCGAGGATGATCCCCTTGCGCGCGTTCAGAATCAGCAGGAATTGGGTGAAATTCATTTGGGTGTCCCTTAGAACAGGCTTTCCTTGACGTAGATCACGTCGTCTTTTTTCACCGGGTCGGCCAGCTTGGCCTCCAGTTCCTGCATCCCGCCGCTGGCGTCGCGGCGCAGGATGCGAATGCCTTTCTGGGTGCCGCGCGCGGTGACGCCGCCGCCCAGCGACAGCGCCTGCACCAGGTTCATGTTCTGTTCCAGGCGGAAGGTGCCGGGGCGCTGGACTTCGCCATAGATGTAGAACATCGGCTGGCGCGCCACATTGATGATGTCGCCGTCCTGCACCCGTTCGTTGCTGGCTTCGCCGCCCGGCTTGAACAGGGCAATCACGTCGATGTCGCGGTATTCGGTCTTGCCGTCGCGTGTGCGCACCAGGGTGACGGTATCGGCAGCGTCGACGATGATGCCGCCGGCGAGCGCCAGCGCATCGGTCACGCGGCTGACTTTTTCCAGTACGTATTTGCCCGGCCGGTTGACCCGGCCCAGCACCGAAATCTGCTGGCCACGGTATTGCACGATATTGAGATTGACGTTGGGGTCGACGATGAAGCCGCCTTTGGCCAGCCGTGTGGAAATCTCTTTTTCGGCGGCGGCGGGGGTCTGCCCTGCTGCCTTCACCGCCCCGATCAGCGGAAAAGTAATGCCGCCGTCCTCTCCCACGCGCGCCTCGGTGGTGAGGTCGGGGTTGCCGTACACGGTGATGCGCACCACATCGCCTGTGCCCATGCGGTAATCGTTATCGGCGCTCCACGCCGGCGCTGCGACAAGCAACGCACACACCATCAACACACTACGCCACAACCTGGTCATGCCTCTCTCCAATTGGCGGCCGCCATCAGGCAAGCCGCATCCCCAACCCGTTAAAAACCGGCCTGGACCCTAACAAAAACCGAATGAAACCTGTAATCGTTGTCATCAATGCTGGAATCCCGGCGTCCTGCCTGCAAGCCGGCATCGATCGTGGCCATGCGCACCGGGGCATAACTCAGCGACAGCGAACCGCTCAGGCTGTCCTCGTCGCGCTGCGGCGTGCCGAGCACCACCACGCCGGTATCGCCTTCGAATGAACGGTTCTCGATCGTGGCATTGGCACGCAGGGTGAGCCTGGACGTGGCCAGCCAGGCCACTCCAAGACTGGTTCCGGTGCTGAGCTGGTAGCTGGCGTTGAAATCGTCCGTATTGCCGATCTCCCGGTAGACCGCCCAGTTGAGTACCGTTTTTCCGCTGGGAAAATAATCCGCCGACAGGCGTCCGTTCAGCCCGGAAAAGTCGCGTTGCGCGAGGGTGTCGTTCTCGCGCTGGACATACCCGATTCTTCCGTGCGCAACCAGTTTGCCGCTCGTGTTCCAGTCGCCCAGCAGGTTGTATTCGGTCTGGCTGTAGGCCTGGTCGACGAAGAGGCTGGGCGAGCGGTTCGGATATTCGCCATCCACGCGGCGCAACTGGCCGCGCAGCGTGCTGCCTTTGGGCGTAGTATAACCTAGGGCGGCGGAGACGCTGGCGTCTTCGTAATCGGACGGCGCCTGCTGCAGCGTGCCGTTGGTCGACGTCGCCGCCGCTGTGCCCAGCCCCACATGCCAGCGCGGGTGAAACTGCCATTCGGCATCGGCAAAGCGGTTTTCGCGGGTCACCTGGTTGTTGATCAGCAGGCTCACGTCGCTGAAGCTGCTTTGCGTCTCACTTCTGGTCGCGCCTACCTGGCCCGACCAGTGGTTGCCCAGCCGCCATCTCCATTTCAACTGCAAATCCGAACCGTTGTAATCCAGATGGGTATTGCGCGAAAAACGCACCCAATTCTTGCTGGCGCTGGCAATGACGCGCTGGCGGCCCGGCTGCCAGTCCACGTTCAGCCCGGCGCTCAGAACCTCAAACTGGTCGGACAGTTTCAGCCCGGGGGCTTGCTCGCTCTTGGCCAGGCGATACAGATTGCTGTCGTAATTACGCGTATAGGCGACAAAAGGGCGCAAGGTATCGCCCTCCTTTGCCAGCGCGGGCGCAGCCTGCAGCACACTCAGCGCCAGCCCCGCAAGTGAAGCAAGGTAGTTCACCAGAAACTCCACTGGCCCGTGGCCACCACATAGGCGCCAAGTGCACCATTGGTGACGGCATGCGCGACGATGGGCGCCCACAGGTTGCGGGCGCGGATATAGAGCCAGCCGTAAGCCAGGCCGGCGATCAGCCCGGCCAGCCATTGCAGGTGTTCGACCGCGAACAGTGCGCTGGCGATCAGCAGCGTCTTGATGCCGATACGCGCCGGATGCAGGTTCAGAAAATCGTGCTGCTGCACCCAGCGCTGGACGAACGAGCGCCAGAACAGCTCTTCCATGATCGGCACCACCAGCGCGGCACCGGCGATGCGGAACGCGACCAGCATCCAGTCGATACGGCCCGCTTCGTCCGTCGGGTTGTAGCCTTCGCCCGGCTCGCCGAGCAGCATCCAGCCGGCATCGAGATTGACCCACAGTATCAATACCACGACGCCCACTGCGACCGACAGCAGCAGATGCCTGAGCGGCAGGCCCCAGGTTCGCAGTTCGGCGTAATGCCGCCACAGCAGCGCCAGCGCAAGCGCCA
>JAJYXG010000076.1:0-36538 GCA_021791095.1 Pseudomonadota bacterium | reverse complement strand
GGAATATGTGAGCGCGTTGCAGGCGTGGCATTTGTTCCGCAAGGACCATGCGCGGCGCGCCTGGCAGTTTTACGGAGCGTTCGGCGCCTTGGGCGAACTGCTGCAATTTTTGAATCAGGACCCGGAGCGGATTTTTTGGCAATGACGGACCACGACAGCATCTACCTGGACAACAACGCCACCACGGCGCTGGCGCCCGCGTGCGTCGAGCCGGTGATGGCCTGCCTGCGCGACGTCTACGGCAATCCGTCCAGCAAGCACGCCGCCGGCACCCGCGCCAAGGCGCAGCTGGACCAGGCGCGCGCCTCGGTGGCGCGGCTGCTGAATGCGGCGCCGGCCGAAATCGTGTTCACCGCCAGCGGCACCGAAGCCAACCACCTGGCGATCCGTGGCGCGCTGGCGGCACGCCCCGGCAAGTCCCATGTGGTGGTCAGCGCGGTGGAGCATCCGTCCACCTTGAGCTTGCTGGCCCATCTGCAGGCCGAAGGTGTGCGCGTCACACAGCTGCCGGTCGACCGGGAAGGCAGGCTCGACCTCGCGGCCCTCGAACGCGCCATCACGCCGGACACCGCGCTGGTCTCGCTGATGTGGGCCAACAACGAAACCGGCGTGCTGTTTCCGGTTGCGGACGCGGCGCGCATCGCCCAATCGAAAGGCGCGCTGTTCCACACCGATGCGGTGCAGGCCGCAGGCAAGATTCCGCTCGACCTGGCGCAGGTGCCGGTCGACCTGCTGTCGCTGTCCGGGCACAAGTTCCACGCGCCCAAGGGCGTCGGCGCCCTGTTCGTGCGCAAGGGCCTGACGCTGCAGCCCATGCTGTTCGGCCACCAGGAACGCAGGCGGCGCGGCGGCACCGAGAACGTCCCGGCCATCGCCGGCATGGGCCTCGCCTGCGAACTCGCGGCCGGCGAACTGGACGCCAAGGCCGCGGCCATGGCCGCGCTGCGCGACCGACTCGAATCCGGCGTGCTGATGCGCATCCCCGGCGCCACCGTCAACGGCGGCACGGCACCGCGGGTGGCCAACACCAGCAGCGTGCGCTTCGGCGAGCTGGAGGCCGAGGCCATCCTCGACAAGCTCGATAAAGCCGGCATCTGCGCCTCGTCCGGCGCGGCCTGCACCGCCGGCGGCAGCGCGCCCTCGCATGTGCTGGTCGCCATGGGGCTGAGCGAAGCGCAAGCGCTGGCGACGATCCGGTTTTCGTTGAGCCGCTACACGACCGAAGCGGAAATCGACCACGTCCTCGACGCGCTGGCTTCCATTCATAAACGCATGACCGCCGAGGCCGCATGAATCACCGGCTTAACTAAGGAAACACCATGAAGATCATGATCAGAAAAGACGCCAAGGGAATCCTTTCCGCCTACGTGCCGAAGAAGGACCTGGAGGAGCCCATCGTATCGATGGAGCAGGCCGGCATGTGGGGCGGCATCGTCACCCTGGCCAACGGCTGGCGCCTGGAACTGCCGGAGATGGCGGCGGAAACGACCCTGCCGATCACGGTGGACGCGCGCCGGCTGGGAGAGGCGGCATGATCAGCCCAGACGACCTCGCCCGCATCGACGATCTGCTGGTGGCGCCGCCGGCGGGCAATCCGCTCGCGGAATTCCGAACCAATTTTCCGGGCCTGTCGCTGACGCGCTGCGACGCCGGGGACATGAGCAGCGAACCGGTGTTCCGCGAATACCCGACGTTCAAGCTGTACCTGGTGGACGGCCGCGATCACTGCTGGCACATCACGAACGACCCCGCTGCCGCCACCGGCATCGTCGTCGCCACACTCAACTAGGACACGCCATGAGCGAAGGCTGGATTCCCCTCTCCGACCCCGACATGAGCCTGCTGGAGCTGGAGGCGGTCGCCGACGTGCTGCAATCGCCGCGCCTGAGCCAGGGCCCGGCGGTGGCGGCCTTCGAATCCGGCTTTGCCTCGTATACCGACCGCAAACACGGCGTGGCGGCGGCCAGCGGCACCCTGGGGCTGCTGCTGGCGCTGAAGGCGATGGGCATCGGTCCCGGCGACGAGGTCATCGCCTCGCCCTACAGCTGGCACCAGATCGCGCATGCCATCGCGCTGGCCGGGGCAACGCCCGTGTTCGCCGACATCGACTACTGGTCGGGCACGCTGGCGCCGGACAAGGTCGAAGCCAAAATCACCCCCCACACCCGCGCCATCCTCGCCGGCAACACCAACGGCCATCCCGCGCCCTGGTCGGAACTGCGCGACATTGCCACGCGCCATGGCCTGCGCCTGATCGAGGACTCCACCGAGGCCATCGGCTCCACCTACCAGGGACGCCGGGTGGGCGGCTTCGGCGATGTCGCGATCTTCGATTTTTCCCAGCCCGGCCCGCTGACCTGCGGCGAGGGCGGCATGGTGGTGACCGACGATGCCGACCTGGCCAGCACGCTGCGCTACCTGCGCAGCCGCAAGCTGGACGACCGCTTCTCCATCGTGATCGGCGGCATGCTGCCGTACCAGGCGGGCATGAACGAGATGACCGCGGCGCTCGGCCTCGCCCAGCTGCAGCGCATCGACCAGATCCTCGACCGGCGCAAGGGCATCGAGCAGCGCTACTACGACTACGTCAAATCCTTCGAAGGCCTGAAGGACCCCTACATCGCGCCGGACGTCACCGAAGTGCACTGGTTCCTCTACCTGGTGCACCTGGGCACGCGCTTCACCAAGAGCAGCCGCGACGCCATCGTCAACGACCTCGCCACCGAGAAGATCGAGGCCGCGGCCTACTGCCAGCCGCAGCACCTGCAGGCGTTCTACACCCATCTGGGCTATCGCAAGGGCGATTTCAAAGTCACCGAAAAAGTGGCCGACCGCATCATCGCGCTGCCTTTCCACGCGCACCTGAGCGAAGACCAGATCGGCTTCATCGTGCAGACCGCCAAGGACGCGTCGATCAACATCGGCGCCGGCTCGGCGATTTACCTCTAGGGCATGTCGGCACTCTTTTTCACGCCCTAGCCATGACTTATTTACGACTCACCAAGCACCCAAGGAGCAATGCAATGCCAATGTTGACCATCCAGCCTTCGGGCAAAACCGTTCAAGCCGCCGAAGGCATGAGCATCCTCGAAGCCCTGCTCGCCGCCGGCGAACCCATCGCGCACAAATGCGAAGCCAAGGCCGAATGCGGTTCCTGCCATATCTTCGTCGTTGAAGGGCGCAAGACCCTGTCCAAAACCCAGCGCGCCGAGAATGAAAGACTCGATGCCATCGTCGGCGTCAGCTCGAATTCGCGCCTGGCCTGTCAGGCGAAAATCGGCACCGAGAACGTGACAGTGGAGTTGCTGTAATTCGGTTCCGGCCTGTAAATCCATCCCCGCTGTCATTGCGAGCGAAGCGAAGCAATCCAGTATTTTGAATTGCCTGGTTTTCTGGATCGCCACGGCGCTGCGCGCCTCGCGATGACGGCATTTGAAGGCCTCTTTTGATTTTTGGGAGAAACACCATGGAAAACGATCAAGTCATGATCCACGTGCGCTTTGCCCCCAACGGCACGGTCACGGAAATCGGCGAGCGCCCCGCGGCGCTGAGCGCGCAGGACTGGTTCAACCTGCTCACCAGCGCTACCACCGACAACTACGAAACCCTGTCCGGCGGGCGCGCGCTGTTTCGCCTGCCGCGCCAGCAGGTCGACCAGCTGAAATCGTCAGCGGCTTAAAGGAGACATGACCATGGACAAGATCGACGCACTGCTGAGCGAGATCACTTCGCACCTGGAGGAGGGCGGTGTCGTCCCCTATCTGGGGCCGGGGGTGCTCGATCTGGTTCCGGGCGGCAGCCCGGTTCCCAATTCGCCCGAGGCGCTGGTGAAACATCTGGTGGCGAAATCGAGCGTGCCGTTCAAGATACGCGGCAACCTCACCGCCGCCGCGCAGTACATCGAGAACTTCAAGCACCGCAAAACCCTGGTGGGGCATATGGCGGAAGCCTTTGCCGCCGAGGTGCCGCCCACCGTCCTGCATGAGTACCTAGCGAGCATCGTGCGCAAGCCCTTGCTGATCGTCGACGCCTGGTACGACAACGCCATGGCCACGGCCCTGCAGTCGCGCAACCTGTGGGGGCAGCTGCAAGGGGTGAGCCAGTCCGAGCACTTCGGCACCTGGGTGCATTACTTCCGGCCCAACGGCATGCAGGCCGACCCGTTCGAGGCGGACACCTGGGACACCCTGCTCTACAAACCCATGGGCTCGATCGCCCCGGCCAAGAACTTCCTGGTGTCCGACACCGATTTCGTCGAAGTGCTCACCGAGATCGACATCCAGACCCCGATCCCCGACGTCGTGCAGCAGTTGCGCAGCGGACGCCATTTCCTCTTTCTCGGCTGCCGCTTCCGCACCCAGCTGGAGCGCACCTTCGCACGCCAGATCATGAAGCGCTCCTCCGACACCCACTGGGCGGTGCTGCCGGGCGAACTCAGCCGCAACGAAGCGCGCTTCCTGGAAGAGCAGAACATCCAGCGCATCGACATGCCGCTCGATGAATTCGTCCGGCTGCTGGCCGGCGAAGAACAGGCGGAAAAGCTGGCCGTTGCCGTCTGACGCGGCGCCACCCGTCGAGATCGGTTCCGCCGGTCTCGACGACATGCTCACGCTGCTGAAATTGCTGGACCCCGTGCTGCCGTAGTGCTGGCAGCACGGGCTGCTGCGCGTCACCCCGCTTACCGACCACATCAGTCTTTCCGCGCTTGCTTTCTACTAACGCGCCGGCTTTTTCCGTTCATCGATGACTGTGCTGCGGTGCTGGCCTGGGGCGGAAACGGGTTCGGGAGCGGCCGCGTTCGGCCAGGAAGAGACGGTCAAAGTGTTCTATGTGGAAGTCCGTTAGCTGATCCTAAGTAGCCCTCAACGTTTAAATTGGGAGCGCTCATTTGAATGGCTGCCGGTCAATCCAACTATTCCAGTTAATGTGACCGTCGTCGAACTCAACAGCCTTCAATATCACTAGCGAAACAAGTTGCCAGATATTGAATAGGTAATCATTCATCTCGAGCTTTATTTCTGCCCCATTCTCATCTTTGGCGATGGCTGTTAACTCGCTATTGTGAAAGAGTGCATTCCGAAGGCAAGTGTATGTAGCCACTGCTCTGCGCTTTTCGCCAGAACTATTAAGCTCCTGATGAACATCAAACCCATATTCAGCACGGGTGAGGAGTTTGTAGATCGGTATCGAGGAGTTCTTTGAGGATCGATCTTTAATTACAGATCGGGCATAGGATTCCAAGCCCGAATAGAGTAGAAAGTACGAGACTTCGACAAACGGCTTGCGCTGACGAAACGTTTCAACGCACTTGAAGAATAAGATATTGAACTGTGTTGCATCACAGAACCGCTGATCCTGGAGCCGATCAAGAGCCTTCGAAATGAATATGCTTCGGGAAGACCGAAAAACGGCGTCTTCTCCGATGACCGCTCCGCCACCATTGCTTCTTCGGTGTGTCGTGATACTCGGGGAAAACTGGGCGAAGGAATCCTCGCTGGTCTGTTCTTCCGGTGAAGAGATCAATACATCGAGGTGTTCAACAAAGGACAGTACCGCTTCGAGATTGAAGAGGAGATCGCCGGATATCGACGTTCCCTTCAATATGGCAGTGAGTTGGTAACTGTCGAGATCCCTCGCCCATCGCTTGGCCTGCTGGTGGTCGCTAGTGCGCGGCTCGATCCTCAGACCGGGTAGATCGATTGGACAAGTGATCTGGTAACCGTAGATGCCGCAAACAACGTTCATTGGTAAGCCCTAACAAAGCTGTAGAAAAACCATCATTCCGCATCTTGTCCGAGCCGTCGGTGCAACAACATCACGTCAAGAAAATCGAAGGGGTCGGGTTGCGAATACATTGCCAACATTTTAAGGCTTGAAACTAATTGGCGTCCGTTTACGGTTGGCTGCTGTCTGCCACTGAACAGTCTTTCGACGTACACGCTCCACTGTCTCTTCAGGGTCGGAAACAGTCGCCCGCCCGAGATGACTGACATCACCTGGAACATATTCTGCTTGATCCCCCTGCGGGGTTCGCCGATCGAGGGGCTTGTCGCAAACCCTACGGCATGAATCCATTCCCAAGCCCAGGGTGCCCGCAATCATGAATGCCAAGATCGTCAACGCAAATCCCCACTTTGGCCGCCTTGGCGGGGCGGAAGCCGTGCGCGGGCTGGTGGACCGGTTCTATGACCTGATGGACGAGGACCCGGACTATTACGGCATACGCAAGATGCATCCCGAGGATCTGGGCGAATCCCGCAACAAGCTGTACTGGTTTCTCAGCGAGTGGACCGGCGGGCCGGCGCTTTACAGCGAGCGCTTCGGCGCGCCTTTCTTGCGCCGTCGCCACCAGCCCTTTGCCATCGGCGTGAGCGAGCGGGATCAGTGGATGGCGTGCATGCTGCGCGCCATGCAGGATGCCGGGCTCGATGCGGGGCTGCGGGCGGAACTGGAAGCGGCCTTCTTCAAGACCGCGGATTTCATGCGCAACCAGCCGGAATAATCCGCACACGGTTTTGTCGCAAACGCGACGAACGCGTCGCGACATTCCTGCCATGCGTGCGCCGCGTTGGCAGCAAATCCGGTTTAAGCCATTGATCTGACAAAGGTGTTCCAGACCGCCCTGTGTCCCGGCACAAAGCTTGCGTAGCAAGTCGATGATCGAACAGGGAGACGGACGATGCTGGATACCGTGATTGTCGGCGGCGGTTTGTGCGGGCTGGCGCTTGCCAGCAGCCTGCATGGGCAGGGGCGCGAGTTTGCCTTGTACGAGGCGCGCAATCGTCTGGGCGGACGCATTCTCTCCGTGCCGGGCGCCAGCGGCATGGCGCTGGATCTCGGGCCCGCCTGGTTCTGGCCGGACACCCAGCCGCGCATGGCTCACCTGGTGGAAGCACTCGGTCTCGCCAGTTTTCCGCAACACGACAGCGGCGCCGTGCTGAGCCTGGCCGACCATGACAAGAAGCCCGAGACTCTGGCGACGGACAGCGTGCACGGCGGCGCCCGGCGGCTCGAGGGCGGCATGGCCAGCCTGGTGCGGGCGCTGGCGGAACGCCTGCCCGGCGACGCGCTGCATCTTGAGCATGTGCTCGGCGCCGTGCGCGAGCGCGGCGACCATGTCGAGCTGCATTTCGCGCATGGCGAGGTGACGGTGATCGTCCGCGCGCGGCGCGTGGTGCTGGCGCTGCCGCCCCGCCTGCTGGCGGAGCGCGTCCGCTTCGAACCGGCGCTCGACGAGCCGACGCGCGAAGCCATGCGTGCGACCCCGACCTGGATGGCCGATCAGGCCAAGGTTCTGGTCGCCTACGACCGCGCGTTCTGGCGCGAGGCGGGACAGTCGGGCAATGCCTTCGTCAGCCACGAGCATGTCGCGCTCGGCGAAATTTTCGACGCCTGCGACGCGGGCGGCGACCAGGCCGCGCTCGGCGGTTTTTTCGCCTTGCCGCCGCCGTTTCGCGCCGCGATCGATTCCAGCAGCATCGCCATGCTGGTCTCCAGCCAGTTGGTGCAGGTCTTCGGCCAGGATGCGGAGGGCGGCGAGCAGCATGTGCAGGACTGGGCGACCGAGCCCTACACCTGCGCAAGCCTGGATTTGACGCCCCTCGACGGGCATCCCGAATATGGCAATCCGGGTCTGCGCCGGCGCTTGTGGAACGACAAGCTCCACTTCGGCGGCTCGGAAACCGCCGGTTACGGCGGCGGTTATCTCGAAGGTGCGCTGGATGCCGCCGCGCGGCTGCTGCGCACCCTCGTATCCGGGCATGTCCCGGATACGCAGGCGGCTTCGCCGAACCCTGCAGCGGGCGTTTCGCCGGACGATCCCTGCCTTGTCCGGTTCGGCGACTGGGTGGCCGCGCAACGGGCGAGCGCGTTCGGGCGCTACCGCAGCCAGTTGAACCACGACCTGGCCGCGCAGCAGCGCGAGCAGCTGACCCAGCGCGCCCTGCTCGGCGCGGTGGAACAGGTCTACAGCGCCGCGCTGGATCAGCTCGACGGATTGCCGTTCGACACGGCCGGCGTGGCCATCCGCAACGGCCGTTCCGATCTCACCCCGCGCGTGCTCGCGCCCTTCGACGGGTTCAACAAGGCCCTGCTCGACGAGGCCGTGGCGTTCAACCGGACGTCGTGCGCGCTCTCGAATTTTCCCTACGAACACGAGCCCGACAGCGCGTACGTGGACACGATCCTGCGCGACCTCGCCGCCGCCTGGCGCGAGTTTGCCCTCGGCGTCAATGCCGTGCTCGTGGCCAAGACCCGGGCAGCGGCGCGAACGACGGATGCCGTCGGCGCGGTGGCGGCCTGACGATCGGACGCGCCATGAATGACACCGCCCTCAAAGCCTGGCTCGAAAACGAAGGCTTCCCCTGCGCCGACTCCCTCCGGGGAACCCTGCACGGCAGGATCGCCAACGCCACCACGCCGCTGATGTACGCCGCCCGCATCGGCCGCATCGGCTTCATCGGCGAACTGCTGTCGCGCGGCGCCGATCCGCGCGAGATGAACGCCGACGGCAACGGCGCGCTCTGGTTTGCCTGCTACGCCGACAGCGCACCTTGCGTGAACGCATTGATCAAGGCCGGCGCGCCGATCGACAGCCAGAACGTCAACGGCGCCACCGCGCTGATGGTCGCCGCCTCGGCAGGCAAGAGCGAAATCGTCGAACTGCTGCTGGAAGCCGGCGCCGACACCACGCTGGAAACGCTGGACGGCTTTACCGCGCTGGATCTGGCAGCCAACCTCGACTGCATCAACATGCTGAGGGCAAAACCCAGGCAGTTGCTGGCGGCGTGATCGACGCCCCCGGTCATTTACCGATAGCCAATCTCTGCCCACCAGCTGGAAATCGTATCGATAAGCCGGATGGCCCCCGGCAGACGAGCGTAAGCAGCCTGCTGGCCCGCATCGGCGGGTTCAAGGGTGCGCCACCAGACGATGAACTGCCGGATCAGCGCACGGGCCGGGATCTGTTCCGGGGCGAGGCCGGGGAAGCCTTCCAGGCCGAAGCTTGCTTCGACATCCTGCAGGCAGGAAAAAATGTAGCCGCCGTCCGGCCCGAAATCGATCGGCCGGTTCGGGGCGCGCCTGACCATACGCTGTTCGCTGAGTTCGGGGATGTAGGGCTTCATCGCGGCGCGCCTGGCTATCGGAACGGCTAGCCGAACAGCCCCTCACGCAGGAAAGCCTTGTAGCGCTTCATCACCGGCTTGGGGATCGTCGCCTCGGCGTGCACGCGCAGCGGGTGGATGGCGGCGAGCGTGACGGTGTCCGGCTGCTGGCGCGCGGCGCGGATCGCGTCGTGCACGGCGGTGTCGAACAGCGGCGCGGCCAGGTGGCGGACGACGTCGTAGATGGCCATCACCGCCAGCTTTTCGCCGGGGAGCATCTTGCATTTGTTGTCGAGAATCTTGAGCAGCACCGCAGTGGTGCAGTCGACCTGTTCGGGGGTGAACCCCGCCTGGATGGCCCAGTGCGCAGCCGGGTGGAGTTCGGCGTCGCTCGTCATGCTGCGGCCCTCATGTTTGCGAATCCGACCAGCGCATCGAGCGGAACGCGGCGGCGATGGCGGCGGCACGGACTTCCTGCAGGGCGTCGGGGTCGAGCGCGGCGGCGTCGATGCCGGCGCAGGCCTTGAGCGCGACGTCGAGCAGGGCCGCCTTGGGGTAGGCCTGCTGCGTGCGCCCGCCATAGGCGCGGTAGTCGCATGTGCACAGCGTCATCAGCTGGGCGTAGCGTTCCGGCCGGTCGAAGGCGCCCACGCGCGCCAGCAGCGCGGCGACCGGGCCGGCGCGTACTTCGCCCACGCGGTGCACCCGCTCGCATTCGGCGAGCGCGAGGAGGGCGAGTTCGCCGCAGTCGGCCGGCACGCCGAAGCGTTCGCACATCGCCTCGATGCGGGGGCGGCCGCGCTCGATGTGGCGGTAGTGGACCGGCAGATGCTCGGGCGGGGAATCCGACTTGCCGACGTGCATCGCCATCGCGGCGAAGCGCACCGGCAGCGGCGCGCCGCAGCGGGCAGCCTCGTCGAGCGTGCGCAGCAGGTGCTGGCCGATGTCGACATGTGGCGGATCGTCGGCAATCTGCGGCACGCCGAACACGGCCGCCACTTCGGGAAGCACCTCGCTCAACGCGCCGCAGGCGTACAGGGCACGGAACATGTTCGAAGGCGCCCGTCCCATCAGGCCGCGCGCGAGCTCGGGCCACGCTTCGCTTGATTTCATCCCGGCCAGCGCGCCGCTTTCGACCTGCTCGAACATCAGTTCCAGCGTCTCGTCGTCGAGCATGCCGTCGGGGCCGGCGGACAGCGCCGCCAGTCGCAAGAGGCTCAGCGCGGGATGGGTCTGCAGGTGGTCGGGGAGGAGGGGGGTGACTGGCGGCATGGGCGTTTCGAGGCGTTCGCGCCGGCGAGCCCGGCGCACAAGGGGGTCATCCGGTCAACGCAACCTGTCCATTGAACGGGCTTTTTCCGAGCAGAGCGCGCTGAGTTCCAGCTTCAACCGGATCGCGCCCTGCAGGGCGTCCGTCTCGATGGCTTCGGGCTTCTGGTCGCGGGCGTTCAGCCGCAGCAGCGCCGTCCGCGCGTCCCTGCGCGTGCAGGCCCTCGGCCAGCGCCAGGCCGCCGCCGACGGTCACCGTACCCAGCATTGCGTCGCTCATGTTTGTTCCGACTCCTGCGTCAAGTGCGCGGCAAGATCGACCTGAACCATCCCATCCTCGATGCGCAGGGGATATTCCTTCAGCGTCCAGCCGGTGGGTTGCAGGCATTTCCCGCTGTGCCCGTCGAACACCCAGCCGTGGGCAATGCAGTAGAGGATCCGGCCGTTGAAATCGCCGCGCGCCAGCGACACCTTTTCATGGGGGCAGGCCGCGTCGTAGGCCCGCGGCTGCCCGCCGTCAGCCCACAGGATGATGATTTCCTTGCCGTCGACCATGCAGGGAAGCAGTTCCCCTTCGTACAGCAGGCTTTGCTTGCATACATTGGCATACGCCATACTCACCCCATTACTTGTTGATCCCGCGGCAAGTCGAAGCCATCGTGTTGGGCTTCATTTCATTCAGCCCAACCTACGCAGGCCGCCGGGACGCTCAGGCGTACGCCAGATCCCGGATCACCGATGCGCCCACCGTGTCGAGCGGGTCCAGTTCCTGCAGCTTGGCGAGCAGGGCGCGGCTTTCCTCGGCATACCCCAGGCGCAGGCGGATGAAGGCGAGCGCCTTGAGGGTGAACAGATAGAAATGCTGCGGCGCATCGACCCGCCGCCAGTCGGCTGAATTCGCATCGAGCCGGGTCCAGTCGGGGTTGAAACCGCCTTGCTGGGCAGCGGTATCGAGCGCGAGCCGGGCGACGCCTTCCGCTTCCGTCAGCATGCGCTTGTAGAAGTAGAACTTGTACAGCGAGAAATAGCTGCCCAGGCATTGCGGGTCGGCCTTGAGCGCGGTCCACATCAGGAACTCGGCCTTCTCGGTGTCGGCGTAGCAGTCCGCGGCCTGGCGCAACGTCTCGTTGATGATGGGCGGCGTGGCGAATCCGATCGCCACGCCGAAGGCGTCGGCGGTCATGCTGTCAGCCCCAAATCTCCGGCGGCAGCATCAGGCGCTCGACCGGCGTGCCGCCGAGCAGGTGCTCGTCGACGATGGCCGCGACGTCTTCCTTGGCGACCTTGCCGTACATCACGCCCTCCGGATAGACCAGCACGTGCGGGCCGTTGCAGGGGCCGAGACAGCCGGTGTTGGACAGCGCGAAGCGGCCGTTGAGGTTTTTCTGCTGGAAGGCGTAGGCGAACTCGTCCCAGATTTCGGCGGTGCCGCTTTGCATGCACGAGCCGCGCGGGTGACCGGGGCCACGGTTCTGGACGCAGACGAAGACGTGTTTTTCTGGCTTAGGCAAGATATTTCCTTTCGGTTTTCAAATCGTTTTTGTCGGCATCAGCCGAACTTGAACAGGATGCCGTAGCCGCCGCGCGGGTATTCCCAGTCCACGTTGCGGTAGGTGGTGCAGATGATGCGGCAGGTGCCGCACTCCAGGCAGCCGTCGGTGATCAGCACCACCTGGCCGTTGCCTTCCGCGGTGTAGCAGCCCGCCGGGCAGCACACCGTGCATTCCTGGGTCTTGCACTCGACCTGGCAGGTGGTCGGGTTCTTGATGTTGATGTGCGGCCGGCCGGAATCGACGCGGTAGCGGTTCTGGAACAGCTTCTCTTCTACTTTTACGGGAATCATTCGAATGCCCTCCACATCTTGAACGCGTCGCCCATCAGCCCGAACAGGGAGCGGCGCTGCTTGAAGCTCTTGCGGATTTCGCGCTCCTTGGTTTTCTTGTCCACGCCGTCGACGGTGAGCATGGTGTGGGCGGCGCGGTTGACCAGCTCGGGATAGTCGGTGAAGAACTGGTTGTTCTTGTGGAATATCTCCGGCATGTTCTTGTACTTCTTCAGGTCCTTCATGACGAAGCTGTCTTCCAGCCGCCCCTGGTAGAGCGCGAGGTTGCGGGCGGTCATGGGCAGTTTCTTTTCCTTCAGGTCGATGATCGTCTCGGCGGCGTAGCGGCCGGTGGTCATGGCCAGGTTGGAGCCTTCGCGGTGCACCGCGTTGACGAACATGCCGGAGTCGCCGACGATCATCCAGCCGTCGCCGTAGAGCTGCGGCATGGCCTTGTAGCCGCCTTCCGGGATCAGGTGCGCGGTGTATTCCTTCATCTCGCCGCCTTCGATCAGCGGCTTGATCGCCGGGTGCGCCTTCATCTGCTCCAGCAGCATGTAGGGGGTGATCTTCTGCTGCTTGAAGTCGGACAGCATGCAGCCCACGCCGATGGTGAGCGAATCCTTGTTGGTGTAGAGGAAGCCGGTGCCCATCATGCCCTGGGTGATCTTGCCCGCCATCTCGATCACCACGCCTTCGCCTTCGCCGATGTTGAAGCGGCTCTGGATGGTCTCTTCCGGCATGAAGTGGATTTCCTTCACCGCCAGCGCCACGTCCTTGGGTTCGAGTTCGGCATGGAAGCCGGCCTTCTTCGCCAGCAGCGAATTCACGCCGTCGGCGAGGATCACCACGTCGGCGTACACCGAGCCGCCTTCGCGGTCGGTCTGCACGCCGATCACGCGGTTGCGGTCCATGATCAGGTTGGTGACGGTGGTCTCGCACACCAGCAGGGCGCCGGCATCCTGCACCCGTTTCGAGAACCACTTGTCGAACTGGGCGCGCACGATGGTGTAGCGGTTGTACGGCTCCTTGTTGAACTCGGCGGAGCGGTAGGTGGAGCCGACGTAGGATTCATCGTCCAGCACCCACATCTGCTGCTCGATGACGTGACGCTCCAGCGGCGCGTCGTCGCGGAAATCGGGGATGATTTCCTCCAGCGCCTTCGAATACAGGATCGCGCCCTGCACGTTCTTCGAGCCGGGGTACTCGCCGCGCTCGATCTGCAAGACCTTCAGTCCGGCCTTGGCCAGTGTGTAGGCGGCGGCATTGCCCGAGGGCCCTGCGCCGACCACGATTGCATCGAATTTTTCGTCCATGTTTGCTCCTTGGGTCATACCGCGACTTTGGCCGTCGCCAGCTGCTGCCGGAACGCGTCGGTGAGCGTCGGCAGGATCTGCATCGCGTTGCCGACGATGCCGTAGGTGGCGAAGTCGAAGATCGGCGCGTTGGGGTCGCTGTTGATGGCGATGATCACGTCCGATCCCTCCATGCCGACGCGGTGCTGGATCGCGCCCGAAATGCCGGCGGCGATGTAGAGCTTGGGGCGCACGGTCTTGCCGGACTGGCCGACCTGGCGTTCGAGGTCGACCCAGCCGGCCTGCACCACCGGGCGCGTCGCACCGACTTCGGCGCCGAGCACTTTCGCCAGGTCCCACACCAGCTGGAAATTCTCCGGCCGCTTCATGCCGCGCCCGCCGGACACGATGATGTCGGCGAAGGGCAGCTGCGGCTTGCCCGCGAGGTTGTCGGGAATGTACTCGAGCACCTTGGTGATGATGTCGGTCTCGATCATCCCCAACGGATGTTCGGTAATCGTGCCGCTGCGGGTTTCGTCCTTCTTCGGCATGCTCATCACGCGCGGCCGCACCGTGGCCATCTGCGGGCGGTAGTTGAGGGTGACGATGGTGCACAAGAGGCTGCCGCCGAAGGTCGGCCGGGTGGCGGCGAGGCTGCGGTTTTCCATGTCGATGTTGAGCTCGGTGCAGTCGGCGGTCAGCCCGGTCTGCAGCGTGGTGGCGACGCTGCCGGCGAGGTCGCGGCCCAGCGTGGTGGCGCCGAGCAGCAGGATTTCCGGCTCATAGGCGTTGACCAGGTCGGTCAGGCCTTTGGTGAAGGGCTGGTTGCGATAGTCGCCTAGCAGCGGGTCTTCCATCAGGTAGCAGAGGTCGGCGCCGTAGTGGAACGCCTCCTGGCAGAAGCGCCGGGTCTGGATGCCGGGCGCGCCCATCACCACGCCGGCGAGCGGCACGCCGAGCTTGTCGGCGAGCTTGCGGCCTTCGCCCATCAGCTCCCAGGACACCGGGTGGACGGCGCCGCGCTCGTGCTCGACGAACACCCACACGCCCTTGTACGACGCCAGGCGCGGGTCCAGTTCGAATTTGCGCCGTCCGGCGGGTTTCTTTTGTTCGGTTGTTTCGCTCATGACTCGGTCCTTAAAGGTATTGCGTGCTAGGCGCTGGCCTTGCCGATTTCTTCCGCCAGATTCGGATGCCTGGTGAACATCTTCGCCAGCAGGGTGACGGCGAGGTCCTTCGGCTCCCGGCTTTCGCAGTCGATGATCTCGGCGCGCTGCGACTTGGCCTGCGGCGCGAACACCTTGCTGACGATGGTGGGCGAGCCCTTCAGCCCGATCTTCGCCACGTCCTCGATGCCGGCGGCGTCCTTGTCCCATTGCTTCAACGGGTAGCGCGCGGCGCGGAACATGTTGCTCATGGTGGCGAAGCGCATCTCGTTGGTGCCTTCGAGCATGGTGATCAGGCAGGGCAGTTTGGTCTGCAGCACCTGAACGCCGCCTTCGGCGCGGCGATGCAGGGTGATTTCACGCTTGTCGAGGTCGAGCTCGACGATCTTCGAGACGTAGGTCAAGAGCTGCAGGTCCATGCGCTTGGCGATGCCGGGGCCGACCTGGGCGGTGTCGCCGTCGATGGTCTGCTTGCCGGCGAACACGATGTCCACTGGCATGTCTTCCTGGATTTTGCGGATGGCCGACGCCAGCGCGAAGCTGGTGGCCAGGGTGTCGGAGCCGGCGAAGGCGCGGTCGGTCACCAGGATGGCGTCGTCGGCGCCGAAGGAAATGGCTTTCCTCAGCGCGGCTTCGGCCTGCGGCGGCCCCATGCACAGCACGGTGACGCGGGCGCCGTATTCGTCCTTCAGCCGCAGCGCCTCTTCCAGCGAGAACAGGTCGTAGGGATTGACGATGGCCGGCACGCCCTGGCGCATGATGGTGTTGGTCACCGGGTGCACGCGGATCTGCGCGCTGTCCGGAACCTGCTTGATGCAGACGACGATATGCATGATGGTCTTCTCCTCAACCGTGCGACGGCAGCGCCGTGCGCAGGCTGTCGAGCGAGACGTGCTGCTTGCCGTCGGTGTCCTGGAACACCTTGAACACCTTCTCCTGCGCCGGGGTGGACTTCACGAAGTCGCCGTAGGCGCGGGTCAGCAGGTCCTTGCACACGCCATGCAGGGTGTTGTCGTCCATGGCCTCGGTGCCCGGCGTCGCGCGCAGGTACTGGTTGAAGCGCTTCAGGATGTGCAGCCGGTTGACGTTGACGACGGATTGTTCGTAGGCCACCTGGAAATAATCCAGGAACTCTTCGGCCGCCGAGAAGCGGGTCATTTGCTTGAGTAGATCGCTCATGGTTTATTTCCGATGCTCGTTTGACTTCAGTGGGTGGTCCGCTTCAGGTTCACGGCGACGTGAGCCGGATCGCAGGTTTCGGTGCAGGTGATGCAGTCGTTTGTCGCCGGGAGCGCTTGCGCCTCGCCAGACACGCCCAGGTGCTTTTCCAGATAGGCGATGCGGTCGAGCAGGCAGGAAATCGCCTTGCCCACGGGGTCGGGCATCAGGTGGTGGTCGAGGTCGATGCCCTGCTGCGTGATGCGGCGCTGGCTCTCCGGCAGCACCACGCGGCCGGGGATGCCGACCACCGTCATGCTGTCCGGCACGTCCTGGATCACCACCGAATTGGCGCCGACGCGCGCCCCGCGGCCGACCGTGATGGGGCCGAGGATCTTGGCGCCGGCGCCCACCACCACGCCGTCGCACAGGGTCGGATGGCGCTTGCCGGGATTCCAGGAGACGCCGCCGAGGGTGACGCCGTGATAGAGCGTGACGTCGTCGCCGACCTCGGCGGTCTCGCCGATGACGACGCCGCAGCCGTGGTCGATGAAGAAGCGGCGGCCGAGGGTGGCGCCCGGATGGATGTCGATCTGGGTGAACATGCGCGCGAAGAAGCTCATGAAACGCGCGGCATAGCGCCAGCCGCGGCCCCACAGGACGTGGCTGAGACGATGCCAGAGCAGGGCATGGATGCCCGGATAGGTGGTGACGACTTCCCAGGTGGTGCGCGCGGCCGGGTCGCGCTGGAACACGCAGGCCACATCCTCGTGCAGCAGGGCGAGGAGACCGGGGGCCGGTGCCGGGGCCAGGGTTTTGTGGTCGATCATGGCGGACATGTTGGATTCCTCCTGGTCAGGACTGCGCGCTCGCGCAGGGCATGGCTTCCAGATAGAAGCGTTCGAGGTCGGCCGAACTCGGGGTCCGCTTGGTGGCGACGGCATGCTGGCGAATGCGCGCGAGCATGGCCTTGGCCTCGAATTCCGAGAGCACGATGCCGATGCCGGCATAGGCCTGCATCACAGCGTGGGAACCCGAGTGTTTGCCGAGCACCAGCGTGTGGGTGCGGCCGACGTCCTCCGGATTCACTCCCTGGTAGTTGAGCGGGTTCTTGATCAGGCCGTCCACGTGGATGCCGGATTCGTGGCTGAACACGGCATCGCCGACGATGCTCTTGTTCGCCGGAACCGGGCGGCCCGATGCGATGGCCACCAGGCGCGAGATTTCCGGGAAGTGGTGGCTGTCGATGCCGGTTTCGAAGTGGTAGAGGTGATGCATCGCGGTGACCGACTCTTCCAGCGCGGCGTTGCCGGCGCGCTCGCCCAGCCCGTTCACGGTCGTGTTGATGTGGGTGGCGCCGGCCAGCACGGCAGCCAGCGTGTTGGCCGTGGCCAGCCCCAGATCGTTGTGCGCGTGCATTTCCAGTTCGAGATCGGTGGCTTCCCGCAGCTGGTTGATGCGTTTGAAGGTTGCGAAGGGGTCGAGCAGGCCGAGCGTGTCGGCGAAGCGGAAACGCCGCGCACCGGCGCGCTGGGCCGCATCGACCACGCGCAGCAGGAAGTCGATGTCGGCGCGCGAGGCATCCTCGCCGCCGACGCAGACGTCCAGGCCCAGATCCAGCCCGAGGTTGACGAAGCGGGTGAGGGTCTCCAGCACCCATTCGCGGTCGCGCCCCAGCTTGTGGCGGATCTGGATGTCGGAAACGGGGATGGACAGATTCACGACGTGCACGCCGCAACTGGCGGCGGCGGTGAGGTCGGGTTCGCACATGCGCCCCCACACCATCAATTGCGACGGCAGCCCCAGGCTGGCGATGGCAAGTATGCTTTCGCGCTCTTCCGCCCCCATGACCGGAATGCCGACTTCCATTTCCGGCACGCCGGCGGTGGCCAGGGCGCGCGCGATGGCGATGCGTTCCTCGGCGGTGAAGGCCACGCCGGCGGTCTGCTCACCATCGCGCAGGGTCGTGTCGTTTACCACTACAGAAGGTGTCGCCATGTTCGCTCCGCTGAAGATTCGCTTTCATCAAGCAATCAGCAAGGGGCGTGCCAGCGTAAATTGTTCCTTCCAATCAGCCGCTTAGATGTTCGCCCGGATCAGGACCGAGCGGCCGGAAACAACATTTGTCGGGGATTGTAGGGATTGCGACAGGGCGGTTCAGGCCGCCAGCGCCGTCACCGCAACGGCTTCGAAGGCGTAGCCGAGATCGGCGGCGACGGCAGGATGGGTGACCTGGCCGCGAAACACGTTGAGACCGTCTCGCAGGCCTGGATTGTCCTGCAGCGCCCGCGCATGGCCCTTGTCGGCGAGTTCCAACGCGAGCGGCAGCGTGGCCTGCGTCAGCGCCAGCGTAGCGGTGCGCGCGACCGCGCCCGGCATGTTGGTGACGCAGTAATGCACCACGCCGTGTTCGACGTAGGTGGGGTCGGAATGCGTGGTGGGGCGGGAGGTCTCGGCGCAGCCGCCCTGGTCGATGGCGATGTCCACCAGCGCGGAGCCAGGCTTCATCGTCTTCACCATGGCGCTGGTCAGCAAGTGCGGCGCGCGTTTGCCCGGGATGAGCACGGCGCCGATGACCAGGTCGGCCTCGCGCACCAGTTCGGCAATGGCGGCAGGTTCGGAGAAACGCGTTTTCACGCGCATGCCGAAGACGTCGTCGAGGTGGCGCAGGCGCGCCAGGTCGACGTCGAGCACCGTGACCTCGGCGCCGAGGCCCGCCGCCATCTTCGCCGCGTTGAGTCCGGCGGCGCCGCCGCCGAGGATGACGACCTTGCCCGGCGCCACGCCCGGCACCCCGCCAAGCAGCACGCCGCTGCCGCCGTTGGCGATCTGCAAGGCGGTGGCGCCCGCCTGCACCGCGAGGCGGCCGGCTACCTCCGACATGGGGATCAGCAGCGGCAGAGTGCCCTGGGCATCGGTGACGGTTTCGTAGGCGATGCCGACGACCTTGCGCTCAAGCAGGCCGCGCGTCAGTTCCGGCTCGGGCGCGAGGTGCAGGTAACAGAACAGGAGCTGGCCCTCGTGCAGCAGCGCCACCTCCGAGGGCTGCGGTTCCTTGACCTTGACGACCATGTCGCAGCCATAGACTTCGTTGCGGCCCGCGATCATCGCCCCGGCCGCCTCGTACAGCGCATCGCCGAAACCGATGCGCGCGCCGGCAAAGGTTTCCACCAGCACCTGATGGCCATGTGCGATCAGCGCGCGCACTCCTGCGGGCGTCACGCCGACGCGGTATTCGTGGTCCTTGATCTCTTTCGGAATCCCGATGCGCATGCGTGCTCCTGGTGGAATATCGGTTCAGCGCAGGAAAAGAAGCGTGCTCAATGCCCTTCCTTGACCATGTTGATCGAGTAGCGGGGGATCTCGATCACCAGGTCGGCGCCGTCGACGATGGCCTGGCAGGCGAGGCGCGAGTGCGGTTCCAGGCCCCAGGCCTTGTCGAGCAGATCGTCCTCCGTCTCGGTGCTGGGGTTCAGCGAGGCGAAGCCTTCGCGCACGATGACGTGGCAGGTGGTGCAGGCGCAGGACTGTTCGCAGGCATGGTCGAGTTCGATGCCGGCGGCGAGCAGGCTGTCGCAGAGGGTGGCGCCGGTTTCGGCGTCCAGCGCGGCGCCGTCCGGGCAAAGGTGCTCATGCGGCAGTACGATGAGTTGCGGCATTAGGGAACCTCCGAAAAAGCCCCGCATGGCCCGCGCAGGGGCTTGGCGGGATGAGATGCGAGAAGCGCCGCGCAGGTCGTAGTCACTCTACGATGCCAAGCGGCGCGACAAAGCAGATCGCCCGCCAAGCCCCTGCCTGAAGGTTTGCACGAAAAACGCCCATCTGCGGCGTTGCGCTCCTCGGCTTCGTACATCCAGTACGACCTTCGTCGCGCGCCTTGCATCTGGGCATTTTTCGTGCAAACGCGAGCCATGCGGGACATTTTCGGAGGTTCCTTTAGGCCTCGATCGCATCCAGCCGCCGGCCGGTCAGAGCGCGCTGGATGCTTGCGTCCATGCGGCGGGCGGCGAACTGGGCGGTGGCCCGGTTGAGCGAGTCGGCCGCGCGCTTGATGGCGGTGTGGTCGAGGCCGTCCAGCATGACGCGCAGCGTCTCCATCGCGCGGTCGATGGCGATCCGCTCCACCTCGGACAACAGTTGCCAGCCGTCCAGGTCCAGCGCCGCCTGCGTGGCCTCGAGCAGGCGAAGCCCGTCCACCCGCTGCTCGCGGAGGTTGCGCGCGGCCATGTCGTTTTGGGCATTGCTGAAGGAGTCCTGCAGCATGCGTGCGATTTCGTCGTCGCCCAGGCCGTAGGATGGTTTCACCTCGATGGTGGCCTGCACGCCGCTGGTCTGCTCGTGGGCGGACACCGACAAGAGGCCGTCGGCATCGACCTGGAAGGTGACGCGGATGCGTGCGGCGCCCGCCACCATGGGCGGAATGCCGCGCAGTTCGAAGCGGGCCAGCGAGCGGCAGTCGCCGACCAGATCGCGTTCGCCCTGCACCACGTGGATGCTCATGGCGGTCTGGCCGTCCTTGAAGGTGGTGAACTCCTGGGCGCGCGCGACCGGGATGGTGGCATTGCGCGGGATGACCTTCTCCGCCAGGCCGCCCATGGTTTCAAGGCCGAGCGACAGCGGGATGACGTCCAGCAGCAGCCAGTCGTCGGTCTTGCGGTTGCCCACCAGCATGTTGGCCTGCATGGCGGCGCCCAGCGCCACCACCTTGTCGGGATCGAGGTTGGTGAGCGGCTCGCGTCCGAAGAATTCAGCCACCGCACTGCGCACGTGGCGCATGCGGGTGGAACCGCCGACCAGCACCACGCCGTCGATGTCTTCGATGCCGAGGCCGGCGTCGCGCAGCGCCTTGCGGGTCGGACTGATGGTCTTCGCGATCAGGCTGGCGGTGAGATCGAAGAAGGTCTCGGCACCCAGGATCAGATCCACTTCCATGCCAGAGGAGAGCGTGGCGCTGATGCGCGCGCTGTCACTGCCTGTGAGCGTTTCCTTGGCCTTGCGCGCCAGGCTCAGCAACAGGCGGGCATCCGTGACCGACGCATTGGCGATGCCGCCTTGCTCGACGATCCAGCGATAGATGCATTCATCGAAATCGTCGCCGCCGAGCGCGGAATCACCGCTGGTGGCGGCCACTTCGAAGATGCCTTGCCGCAGACGCAGGATGGACACATCGAAGGTGCCGCCGCCCAGGTCGTAGATGCAGAAGGTGCCCTGCGATGCATTGTCGAGGCCATACGCGATCGCCGCCGCGGTCGGCTCGTTCAGCAGGCGCAGCACGTTGATGCCGGCGAGGCGCGCCGCATCCTTGGTGGCCTGGCGCTGGGCGTCGTCGAAGTAGGCCGGGACGGTGATCACCGCGCCGGTGAGTTCGCCGTCGAGCGCCGCCTCGGCGCGGCTGCGCAGGGTCTTGAGAATTTCCGCCGAGACTTCCACCGGGCTTTTCACGCCAGCGCGGGTTTCCAGCCGCACCATGCCGGGGGCGTCGACGAAGCGGTAAGGCGTGGCGGCAGCGTTGGGCACGTCCTTGAGCCCGCGCCCCATGAAGCGCTTGACCGAAGCGATGGTGTTGTGGGGGTCGTCGCTCTGGCGCAATTGCGCATCCAGCCCGACTTGCGGGCTGCCGTCCTGCACGTAGCGCACCACCGACGGCAGCAGGGCGCGCCCGGCTTCGTCCTCCAGCACGTCCGCCGCACCGCTGCGCACGGTGGCGACCAGGGAGTTGGTGGTGCCCAGATCGATGCCGATGGCCAGCCGGTGCTGGTGGGGATCCGCACATAAACCGGGTTCTGCAATCTGGAGTAGGGCCATGATGGTCTCCTAGGGCGTGTTAACACTAATTTCGCGTCCGCGTTGCCGCGAGAAAGCGATGGATGCAAGGCGCGTCGCGCCGGCAAGGGCCATCCCTTGCCAAGCGGCGCAACGCCGCAGACGCGCTTTCTCGTGGCAACCCGAAGGGACGGGCTGATTCGAGCGCATCCCTTTGTCGCGTGCCACTTGCAGTGAATGACTCTGCTGCGCGTCTCGCTTCGCGGTCTGCATCTCGAATTGGCCTCGTCGCGGGCGTGAAATTAGTGTTAACACGCCCTATACGTTGAAGCTTTCCCCGCAGCCGCAGGTGTTCTTCACGTTGGGGTTGTTGAACTTGAAGCCTTCGTTCAAGCCCTCGCGCACGAAATCCAGCTCGGTGCCGTCGAGGAAGGACAGGCTCTTGGGATCGATCAGCACCGTGACGCCGCCGGATTCGAAGGCAATGTCGTCGGGCAGGCTCTCGTCCACGAACTCGAGCGTGTAGGCCATGCCGGAACAGCCGCTGGTGCGCACGCCCAGCCGCAGGCCGATGCCCTTGCCGCGCTGGGCAAGAAATTTCTGGATCCGGTCGGCGGCGCTTGCTGACAGCGTAATAGCCATGCCCGCGCTCCTTAGACGGAAAACGAACTGCCGCAGCCGCAGGTGGATGCGGCGTTCGGGTTGTTGATCACGAAGCGCGCGCCGTCGAGGCTTTCCTGGTAATCGATCTCGGCGCCCATCAGGTACTGGAAGCTCATCGGGTCGATCAGCAGCACCACGCCGCATTTCTCCACCACGGTGTCGTCCTCGCCGCTGTTCTCGTCGAAGGTGAAGCCGTACTGAAAGCCGGAACAGCCGCCGCCGGAAACGGAGACGCGCAGCTTGAGCGCGGCATTGCCTTCGTCCTCGATCAGTTCCTTGACTTTGATCGCGGCGGCGTCGGTGAACACGACCGGGCTTTCGATTGCTGTTTCCATTTGTCTGACCTCCTGTCAGTTGACGCTTATGCGGCTTTCGGATCGCAGGAGGCATAGCCTTCCGCGGCGATTTCGTGTTTGTTGCGGTAGTCAAGAACGGCTGCCTTGATGGCATCCTCGGCCAGGATCGAGCAGTGGATCTTGACCGGCGGCAGCGCCAGCTCCTCGGCGATTTCCGTGTTCTTGATCGCCAGCGCCTGGTCCAGGGTCTTGCCCTTGACCCATTCGGTCACCAGCGAGGAGGACGCGATGGCGGAGCCGCAGCCATAGGTCTTGAAGCGCGCCTCCTCGATCACGCCGTCGTCGTTCACCTTGATCTGAAGCTTCATCACGTCGCCGCAGGCCGGCGCGCCGACCATGCCGGTGCCGACCGACGCGTCGTCCGCGGTGAAGCCGCCGACGTTGCGGGGATTCTCGTAGTGGTCCAGTACCTTGTCGCTGTATGACATTTCGTTCTCCTTAGTGGGCCGCCCACTGCACGGTGTTCAGATCGATGCCGGCACAGTGCATGTCCCACAGCGGGGACAGTTCGCGCAGCTTGCTTACGTGCTTGTGGATCAGTTTCACCGCGTAGTCGACGTCCTCCTCGGTGGTGAAACGGCCGATGGAGAAGCGGATCGAGCTGTGCGCCAGTTCGTCGCTGCGGCCCAGCGCCTTCAGCACGTAGGAGGGCTCCAGGCTGGCAGAGGTGCAGGCGGAGCCGCTGGACACCGCGAGGTCCTTGATCGCCATCATCAGCGATTCGCCTTCGACGAAATTGAAGCTCGCGTTGAGGTTGTGCGGCACGCGGCGCTGCATGTCGCCGTTGAGGTGCACTTCGTCCAGCGTGCTGATGCCGGCCCACAGCTTGTCGCGCAGGTAGCGGATGCGTTCGTTCTCGGTGGCCATTTCCTCGGCCGCGATGCGGAAGGCCGCGCCCATGCCGACGATCTGGTGGGTGGCGAGCGTGCCGGAGCGCATGCCGCGCTCGTGGCCGCCGCCGTGCATCTGCGCCTCGATCCGGATGCGCGGCTTGCGTCGCACGTACAGGGCGCCGATGCCCTTCGGCCCGTAGGTCTTGTGGGCGGAGAAGGACATCAGGTCGACCTTGAGACGGGAAAGATCGATCGGCGCCTTGCCGGTGGACTGCGCGGCGTCCACATGGAACAGCACGCCCCTGTCGCGGCACAGTTCGCCGAGGGTGTCGATGTCCTGGATCACGCCGATTTCGTTGTTCACGTGCATGACCGAGGCGAGGAGGGTGTCGGGCCGGATGGCGGCCGTGAATTTGTCCAGATCGAGCAGGCCGTTCGGCTCGGGGTCGAGGTAGGTGACTTCGAAGCCCTGGCGCTCCAGTTCGCGCATCGGGTCGAGCACCGCCTTGTGCTCGGTGCGCACGGTGATCAGGTGCTTGCCCTTGCCCTTGTAAAACTGCGCCGCGCCCTTGATGGCGAGGTTGTCCGATTCGGTCGCGCCCGAGGTCCAGACGATTTCCCTGGGGTCGCAATTGACCAGACCCGCGACTTCCTCGCGCGCCTGCTCCACCGCCTTCTCGGCTTCCCAGCCGAAGGCATGCGAGCGTGACGCGGGGTTGCCGAATTTTTCCGTCAGGTAGGGAATCATCCGCTCCGCCACGCGGGGGTCGACCGGCGTGGTCGCGGAGTAGTCGAGATAGATGGGCACCTTGGGCATGAACGACTCGCTTTCCTTGGCTTGCGTTGAGCGGGGCGACTGTCGCACCGCTGCTTACGCTCCCTGTAAAGCAACTCGTGTGCCATGACGCACAAGTGCCCCTAAGGTGCTGAAAACACGGAGGGAAACCTGCCGTGCAGGGGGCAGCGGTGTGTGTAGGATTTGTCTGTTTTGCGACAAAGCGCTGCAACCGTGAAGGCGATGGAATCGCTGCGCCGAGGGGACATGCTTCCAAGCGCAGGGGACCTTGCCTGCCTGAACCGGGCAGACGTCCTGCTTGTCGCATTCGCGACGTGAGGGCGCGGCACGCAATGAGCTGCTTTCCCGTGCCGCATCATGGGCTTACGCTGAATGAAGCAACTGGCACCGCTCTTGCATTGGCATCGTTGATCGAATTTTTTCAACGTTTGCAGAGAACACACCATGACCACGCTAGACCAGACCGCCTTCAAACAACTCGATGCCGAAAAGCGCCTGCAGAATCCGGTGTTCAAGGCCGCCACCGGCACGGCCGGACGCTTCGGCTTCCGCGGCGAAATCGCCATCAAGTTCGCGCCGCAGCTGGCCGACGAGGCGCGCCCGCCGGAGATCACCGCCGACCAGGTGATCGCCGTGGCGCACGAAGGAAGCCCCGGCCTCGACTTCATGGCGGCCTACCTGCTGTCCTTCGAATACCTGAAGCCGCTGGCCGACGCGATGGGTCCCGCACTGAAACCCGACGGCAAGTATTTTCTCTATTGCGACAACATCGACCTCAGCACGCGCTATCAGGTGCCCTACGGCGACGCCACCTTCTACGTGCTGCCGATCTCCGAGGCGACGGTCTACAACGAACTGCTCGAGCTGCTGTACCTTGAACGCAACGACTTGAAGAAGCTGGACACGGCCGGCAAGGTGGACCGGGTCGCGGATACCGCACTGAAATTCTCCGACAGCTTCCCGCCCATGACGTATGAGGAAGGCCTGAAGGTCATGGGGCCGGTGCGCGATCCCGGCGAGAACCGCCCGGTGTAAGCAAGGCGGCAGATTTCACATTCACAAGGGAGTCGAGCGCATGGCAGTTCTGATCAAGACCACCGCGGACGGACGCAAGCTGGAAGTCATCGGCAGCGCCCTCTACCTGGATGGCACGAAGGAAGCGGACGACATCGATCCGGTCATCTACCATCCCAACCGGGACGCCATACTCAGGACGGCGCCCGACGCCACCCACATGGCAGGGCGGGTTGCGCTGACCTGGCAGCAGGCGCTGGCCGCGAATGCCGCGCTCAAGGCAGCGCGAGACGTGTTCGAGTCCAGCCCGCAGGGTCTGGCCGAGCGCATGCGCCGCGCGCAGAACAAGGCCATGACGGCGCGCGATTGAACGCATGATCTACATCGTCGAGTTTCCCCATCAGGGACGCGCGCATGCGTGGTTCGCGTTCAACCGCGACGACTTCGTGCGCAAGGTGCGCAGCACCCGCGTGCGAGAAGGCTGGGTCATCTTCGAAGCCTCGAGCGCGCGCGAACGCCTGGCCGCATGCGGCTTGAACCCGGAGTCTCCGGACGCAGCGCAAACGCATGCCGCCCTGTTCGATCTGGCGAGTGCCCATGGCTGGGATGCGCCCCTGTACCGTGCCGATCATGTGCTGGGCCAGGGAGTGCTGCAGGCCGAGCAGGTGGACGCGTTCGACGCCTGCGTCAGCGCGCTGGCGCACGATCGCAAGACGTGCCGAGTGTACCTCAGCGACGAGCAGGCGATTGGGGCATTGCAGCGCGATCCGCTGTACGACCCGGACGAGGGGTTCTATGCGCACATGGCGCTGCGCGAGCAGTTGATCGCGATGGACGCGATGGAAGAGGATATTTGATCTTTCATCCCCGTTGCTGGCGACCGCTTTGGGGTGGGGGCTTCAGATGACTGACTCTGTCAGAGTTCGATCAAATCGGTCATTCGCCACCTGCCCAGCCCCGTCTGACCGCCAGACTGCCCAACGATCGTCTCGGAAAACTCGCTCAGCACGTGACGAGTTCTGTGTGTCCGAAGCCTTTTGAGTAGTCAAGCACGGAGATGACCGTCGGCGTCACGCGGAATATTCGGACATCCTCCGGCGTCGGCATCGGCATTGGCACGGCGTTCTGTTCAGGATACTTCAGCGGGAACATACGCAAGACTTTATTCGCCTCGGCCGGATCGGCTATCGCTTGCGCGCGTCCCGCCATGGACAGGCCGGTGATCGCCATCAGATCCGGTGTGTCGTGATCGATGGTCAGCGACACCCGGTCATCTCGCGCCAGATTAGCTGCCTTCTGGCTGTCCAGACCGCAGAGGAAGTAGAGGGTAAGACCTTCGTTCACGTAGCCGACGGTCGTGGCCTGCGGCCAGCCATCCGGCCTTAGCGTGGCAATCGTCATGATCCGGTGTTGATCCAGCAGAGCCAGGATCTGATTTCTAATCTCTTCGTCCATCCTTGTCTCCTCGACTGTCTTCGATTTGATGATCCTATCTAAGCTGAGTCCAGGAAAAAACCAAGCCGCCAAGCGCGACCAACGAGGCCGAGACACTGCAGGAAGCCATGTGGCTTTGTCGAAGTCAAGGCGATGCTTCTCCAGAAAAAAGCGAGAACCGATCTGCGGCGCCTTGACCGCTCTGGGTCGATTCTCGGCGCCCGAAGCACTGGTGAAAGCCGACATTTGCCGGGGAGCCCTCCCTATCCGGCTTAACCCCCACCCATGATCAGATTGAAGACCTGACGCATCAGATTCAGCTCGGTCATGGGCATCCCGCGCATCTGGCTGATGGGCTTGAAGACGCCGCCGAGCGGTTCTATTGCCTCGTGCGGCGCATCGAGGCCTGTAAAGCGGGCAAGGTGAATGCGGATGGGGCCGTTGTCGCTGGATAGCCACGTCTCAAAGCCTTCATCAATCTTCAGCTGCAAAGGGTCGAGCCCATACTGTGCTGCCAAGGCATCCAGCACCGCGCCGGGTGCGTGTTGTTCGGCGTCGCCGACGGGTGCCGGGATGGCGCTCGCGGCCTCCGGCAAGGGCGCGGGCGCCAGGACGCTGTCACCGTAGCGGGCGAACAGCAGGGCGGTGCTGTAGCTATCGAAGTGACACAGGATCACGCGGTTGCGATCAAGGAGGGTGGGGTCGTTCATCGTGTGTCTGCTCCGTGGGTTGGGTGAGAAAACGTGCCGAGGCCGGTTCTGGGCTGGCTAGGGGAGGCTGAATAAGTCCCTATCCTTGTCATTGCGAGGCCATGCGGGCCTCGCGATGACGTGTCAAACCACACGCGCGCCATCGCGATAACCCGCATCCGCTTCGAATTCCAGGTAATAGATCCTGAAGTGCGCTTCGACATTGCCCTCGTCCGGAATGGAGTCGGTCCGTTCCGGGTAGCGTGCCAGCAGCGCGCTTCGGTGCGCGCGCCAAGCGTTCAGCAGCGCGGCCCGGGCGCTTTCCCGGTTGTACCCGGCACCGCGGAACATGAAGTGGTGGGTGTTCATTTCCGCCACCACGAATTTTCCCGGTGCCCGGGTTTCCATGTCGGCACGCCTCAGGACGAGCAGCTGATTTCCAGATGGCGCAGTTCGTCGGGCGGCGCGGCGGCGTAGCGTTCCATGTCGGGCTGTTCGTCGTAGGGGTGGCTGAGCAGCCGCATCAGCGCGGCGACTTCGCTGTCGTCGCCGTCCACGGCGCGTTCGATGGCGGCCTGGGCGAGGTGGTTGCGCAGCACGTATTTCGGGTTCACCCGGTTCATGCCGGCGGCGCGCGCGTCGTCGTCAGTGTTCTGTTCGGCGCGCAGCCGCGCGCGGTAGTCCGCGACCCAGGCATCGAAGGCCGGGAGATCGGCGATCTCCTCCCGCACGCCGACGGCCGGCGCGTCGCTGTCGATGCGCACCCGCGACAGATGGCGGAAGCTGCGCGTGAAATCACTCTTGCTGCGGTGCAGGAGGGTGAGCAGGCGGCTGACCAGTTCGGTGTCGCCCGCACGCACCTCGCGCAGCCCGAGCTTGTCCGCCCAGCGGCGGATGGCTTCGCGCGAATAGGCGGGCGCATAGCGTTCGTAGATGCCGGTGACGATCTCCGCCGCTTCTTCCTCCTTGTCGGAGAGCAGGGGCAGCATGGCCTGCAGCAGGCGCGAGCAGTTCCACTGCCCGATCAGGGGCTGGCTGTCGTAGCCGTAGCGGCCCTCGTAGTCGGAGTGGTTGCAGACGTGGTGCTGGCGGAAGGCGTCGATGAAGCCGAAGGGGCCGTAGTCCAGGGTGAGCCCGAGGATGGAGAAGTTGTCGGTGTTCATCACGCCGTGGCAGAAACCCACCGTCTGCCATTGCGCGATCAGGCGTGCGGTGCGCTCGATGACTTCCTCCAGCCAACGCGCGTAGCGGTCCGGCTGATCCGCCAGGTGGGGGAAATTCTCGGCGATGACGTGATCGGCCAGCGGCGCAAGCTGGGCGTGCTGGCCCCGGTGGTAGAAGAATTCGAACTGGCCGAAGCGCACGAAGCTGGGCGCGACGCGGCAGACCACGGCGGCGGTCTCCACCGTTTCGCGCTGCACCGGCTCGGGCGAGGCCACCAGGCTCAAGCAGCGCGTGGTGGGGATGCCCAGGGCGTGCATCGCTTCGGAGCAGAGGTATTCGCGGATCGACGAGCGCAGCACCGCGCGCCCGTCAGCGCCACGCGAGTAGGGCGTCGGCCCCGCGCCCTTGAGCTGCAGTTCCGCCCGCCCGCCATCGGGCTTGCGGATTTCCGCGATGGTCAGGGCGCGGCCGTCGCCCAGCTGCGAGACCCAGTTGCCGAACTGATGCCCGGCGTAGACGGACGCCACCGGCGCATACGCGGGCCAGGGCCGGTTGCCGGAGAGAATGTCGATCAGCGCCTGGTCCCCGGTATCGATCCCGAGCTCGGCGGCGAGCCGCTCGTTGATATGCACCAGCCGCGGGTGCGGCAAGGGCGTCGGGGCGGCCGGCGTGAGATAAGGCGCGCTCAACCCCGCATAGCAGGGATCGAGCGGCAACGCGCTGTGAGGCTTCGGGTCCGGAACGAAAGCGGTGTCCATCGCTTCAGCGATACCCCTCTTCCCGCAGCACGCGCTGCACCGCCGGGCGCGCCCGCATGCGCTGGTAGTGCGCGCCGCAGTGTTCGGGCAAGGCGATGCCGAGCCTGTCCGCCCAGAATTCCACATAGAACAACGCCGCGTCGGCGATGGAGAACTCCCCGGCGACGTAGTCCCTGCCGGCCAGCGCATCGTTCATGATCGCGAATCCCTGCTCGACGATTTCCCGCCCGCGCGCATGCACCGCTTCGTGGTCGGCTGCGTTCGGCGTGAAGTGGTCGGTGGTGAAGATGCGGGTGTAGCCCTGGCCGTGAAGGGTGCCGACGGCGTAGTTCATGGTCTCGATCACGCGTGCCTCGCCGTCTGCGTCGCCCGGCAGCAGCTTCGCCTTGGGATGGCTGCGCGCGAGCCACCAGGCGATGGCCTGGAACTCGGTCAGTGCCGAGCCGTCGTTGCGTACCAGGGCGGGAATGGTGGCTTTCGGGTTGATCGCGAGGTAGTCGGGCTTCAAGTGGTCGCCCCTGGGCAGGTTGACGATGGTGACTTCGAAGGGCAGTTCGAGCTCCTCCAGCAGGATGTGGATGCCGGTGGAACAGGAGCCGGGGGTCATGTAGAACTTGATCGCCATCAGTCGTCTTCGCTGTCAGTCATCTTCCATGGACGGCAGCAGGATCACTTCGTCCGGCACGCCGTTGCCGTTTTCCTCGAAGCTCAGGCCGCCGACCAGCGAGTAGCCCGCGTCGCCTTCGAGCAGCACCACCGCTTCCTTGGGCATTTGCTGCAGCGCCGCGATCAGCTGTTCCACGGTCACGATGCTTCGCCCACGGCGAGCCAGATGTCGGTGTCGCGTTTCAGCCAGCCCAGAGTGATGGCGCGAAAGGCCTTGTCGTCCGCCATCTGCCAGATCACGCACAATTGGGCTTCGTCCCGGGTCAGCTCTTCGTCGTTTTCCAGTTTGGCGTTGGCCGCCGCGCAGGCGAGCGGGTCGACGTTGTGGCTGGCGAACACCGCGTTGGCCGCCGCAATGCCCGCGGTAATTTCATCCGGGGAAGGCAGGTGGGCGTGCTCGCCGACAAATGTGATGCGTGCTTGCATGGGCTTCTCCTTTCTTGATGTCATGCGGAACAAAGCGGTTTGTCCGGCCGTTCCAGTTCCATGCCGCGAAAGACCGAGCAGCGCCTGAACACGTCGACGCTGGGGCGGACCTGCTTCTGGCTACAGTATTTGGCAGTCAGTTTCGCCAGGCCCTTGATGTCGCGGCCGCTGGCGCCGGGGAACAGCGCCACCAGTTCGGCGAGCAGCGCGTCGTCGACGTCCAGCGCGAACTGCTCCAGCATCACCTGCCAGATGCGGCGCCGGCTTTCGCTGTCGGGCGGGTCGTAGCGGATCAGGGCGATGCAGCGCGAGACGATGGCCTCGTCGATGTCGTCCACCCGGTTGGTGGTGAGGAACAGCAGGCCGTTGAAATACTCCAGCACGCGCAGGAACACGCCGACCACGGCGTTCATGGCGATGTTGTCGTCGCGGCGCTTGATGTAGACGTCGGCCTCGTCGATCAGCATCACCGCGCCCCAGCGCTGCGCCCGGGTGAGCACGTCCTTGAGCGCGGTCTCCATTGCCGCCACGTTGAGGCCCAGTTGCCCCGAGTGCACGCGGTACAGCGGGCGCTGGATGATTTCCGAATAGACCTCGGCGGTGAGCGTCTTGCCGACGCCGGGCGGGCCGGCGCACAGCACCGTGGTGCCGCCAGACTTGCCGGCCACGATGTCGTCCATCAGCACGTCCATCTCGGCGGTGAGGATGTCGATGAGATCGGTCTGCTCCGGCGGCAGGATCAGCTTCTGTTTCAAGGCCGGCTGGTATTCGTAGGGCGCGAGGTCGTCCACGTGCACCCACAGGTAGTGGTGCAGTTCCAGGTGGAACATGAAGACGTAGGGATGCACCGGGAGTTGCGTGAACAGGCCCTTGGGGATCGCGTCACGGGACTCGCTCACTTCGTCTTCGGCGTTGTAGTGGTTGCTCTTCGCGGCCTTGCGCAGATACTGGCCGAGGATGTCGCCGGTCGCTTCCAGCGTGGTGGTGCGGGCATTCAGGATGCCCTCGTCGTTCACCAGGCGGGTGCTGCCGCCGCCGGAGGACAGCACCACCACGTCCTTGCGCGACCAGTCGGTGTCGCGGTGGGTCGCGGTCGGGTCCTCGGCATAGAAGCCGGTGCCCTGACCGGAAAACTGTGCGCCGTACTGGCCGCGCCAGTCGAAATAGCGTTCCGCGGTGTCATCGTAGGTGGCGATCAGTTCGGCGCTTTCGCGCACGTAGCCCTTGGCGGCGAAGATTTCCGCCACCGTCTTGTTGACGATGTCGGCGGCGGCGATGCGGACGGTCGCGGTGGCCAGCGTGCCCTTGGCGTTCGCCTTGAGTTCGAGCATCACCTTGCCGGTCTCGTCGTTGGACGGGGCGATGTAGTCGAGGCGGGTGACCACGTAGGCCAGGGGCCGATCCGCGACGTTGATGCGGAACAGCCAGCCGCGCAGGGCATCGGTCGTCAGGTAGCGGGCGATCGCCGGCATCAGCATTTCCAGGTCGTCGTCCGGGCCGAAGCGGGTGCCCTGGCCGTCGAAGGCCTGCTGCAGCGTGGCGAGTTGCGCGGCGCGCGTGCGCATGGCGGGGCCGGCTTCGCAGTAGAGCTTGCCGAGGAAGCCGAGTTCGGCGCCGGAGAACTGGTGGAAGGGCAGCGTCACCTTGCTGCCGAAGCGCAACTGCTCCCTGAGCGGCGCGAGGCGCGGGAATTCGCTGATCATCGCCTCGATATAGGGGCGCTCGATCTGCAGATTCATACGTCGGCTCCGTCCCTGGCTGACGCCGGTTTGCATTCGAATATTTCCGGCTGGTTCTTGCGGTAGACGCGCAGCCACATCAGCGTGGCCGGCACCAGGGCGCGCACGGCGAACCACAGGGCCTCCTGTTCCGCCTCGCCGCTTGAACCGAGTTGCTGCGAAACGGTGTGCCAGCCGCCCCAGTCCACCTCGGCGAGCAGGGCCTGTGCTGATGGCGGCAGGTTGGCAGCGCTCTCGCTCATGACCTTCAGCTGGCGCTGCGTTTCCGCGCGGGTGAGGCGGGAGGCGAGGAATTCGTCCTTCTCCAGCCCCTCGGTCAGGATCAGCACGGCGACGCCCGCCTCTTCGATAATCGACAGCAGCGAGGCATTCAGCATGAGCGGCCTTCCGGAAATCGTCTGGGCGGAGCCTCCGCAATGTCGGGCTTTGTCGCAAATGCGACAAAGCCCGGGGGCGGATCCGCAGACAGGCGTCCTTCTGTCATTTGCGCCGGGGCCGCTCAGAGGGTGCGTAGTGGCTGAAGTGGCCCTCGCGAGCGGCTTGGGCGCGGCCGCGGGCGAGTATGCCGGCGGTCTTTCCCGGCGCTGCCGGCAGGGACACCTGTTTTTCCACTTCCTCGCTTCCGCATTCCGGGCAGGCAGGCATGACGGATCCGCGGACCAGCACCTCAAAGCTGCGGTCGCATTTTTTGCAATGAAAATCGAAAAGCGGCATACATCCTCCTGTGTCAATTGCGACAAAGCGCACGCATGTGGAGGGGGTAAGCAAGAATGGGGCCTTGTTGCAGCACCCCCTATTTTTATTTGTGCGCGAGGTAATCCATAGGGGTTGAAAGGAATGGATATGCCATCCAAGAAACACGCCGTGGTCGTGTAAACGGCTGATAGGGAGGGGCCGGAGGAAAGGGCAGGTGCTGGCCCGGCTGGGTACAGGAAAGGCGATGGTCCCTGAGTTGATGTGATGACGCGGTCGGGGCGCGAGCGGTGCTCGCTGGTCGAACCCATGGGTTCTCGTCCCCTCCTCCCGGAGGTTCAAAGAAAAAAGCCCGCTTGCGCGGGCTTTGGGCTGCTTCTAATTAAAAACGGTGGGGTGGATGATGGGACTCGAACCCACGACAACAGGAATCACAATCCTGGACTCTACCAACTGAGCTACATCCACCATTGTGTTGTCAGCAAGGCTGGCAACGAAAACCTGGCCTGCCCGACAGGAATCGAACCTGTAACCCCCAGCTTAGAAGGCTGGTGCTCTATCCAGTTGAGCTACGGGCAGAGACTCACTTCTCGGGCATCTGGGGTGGTCGGGGTGAGAGGATTCGAACCTCCGACATCCTGCTCCCAAAGCAGGCGCGCTACCGGGCTGCGCTACACCCCGAAATCCTATCGGCGCTTCAGGCGCATTTCGGAGAGGCGAGACTATACCTTGGCGAATCGGCAGGGTCAATTTTTGCTTGAGTCGGATCGGGGGTTCCGGGAAAATCGCCCTTTTGCTTCAGGGTTGTCTTGATGAGCGCACGTATTCTCGACGGCAAGGCCATGGCCGACACCATCCTCGCAGTGATCCACGACAAGGTGGCCGAGCGCGAGGTGCAGGGCAAGCGCCGCCCCGGCCTGGCAGTGATCCTGGTCGGCAGCGATCCTGCCTCGGCGGTATATGTGCGCAACAAGAAGCGCGCCTGCGAGCGCGCAGGCGTCACCAGCATGTCGCACGACCTGCCGACAACCACCACCCAGGATGAACTGCTCAACCTGATCGACACGCTGAACGCCGACACCGCCATCGACGGCATTCTGGTGCAACTGCCGCTGCCTGCGCATATCGACGCGGAAACGGTGATTGAGCGCATCCGTCCCGACAAGGATGTCGACGGCTTCCACCCCTACAACATTGGTCGCCTGGCGGTGAAGATGCCGACGCTGCGCCCCTCCACCCCGCGCGGCATCATGACCCTGTTGCGTGCGACCAACGAGGAACTGCGAGGCAAGAATGCAGTGATGGTCGGCGCGTCCAACATCGTCGGTCGGCCGATGAGCCTGGAGTTGCTGCTGGCCGGCTGCACCATCACCGTGTGCCACAGCGCCACCCGCGACCTGGAAAGCTTCGTGCGGTCCGCCGAGGTGCTGGTGGTGGGCGTGGGGCGTCCGCGCATGATCCCGGGCGACTGGATTCGAGAGGGCGCGATCGTGATCGACGTCGGCATCAATCGCCTGCCCGACGGCAAGCTGGTCGGCGACGTCGACTACGAGTCAGCCGTGGAGCGCGCCAGCTGGATCACCCCGGTGCCCGGCGGGGTGGGCCCGATGACCGTGGCGACTTTGCTGGAAAACACGCTCGAAGCTGCGCTGATGCACAACCCCTGAGCGGGCAATCAGTTCTGGTGTAACGCCCGCAAATAGGCCACGTCGACAAACGGCTGGCCGAAATCGGCGCCGGCGAGTCGCCGGTTGGGCGCACCGGGATCGCCAAGATCGGACAGCACCACCGCCGCGCCAGTGAAATCGTGATCCAGCGTGTAGTCGTTGACCGTCACCAGCGTTTTCAAGCTAGCGCCGAGGCTCGCACGCAGGCCATTTTCAGAATCCTCGAAGGCCAGGCAGTCGGCGGCGTCAAGGCCCATTTTTTCCAGCGCGTACTGATAGATGTCAGGCGCGGGCTTTTTGGCCGGGACGATGTCGCCTGCCGCGATGACCTCGAACCATTCCTGCGTGCCCGGGCCCAGGCTGTGTTCCAGCAGCACGGTGACGTTTTCCGGGGTGGTGGTGGTGGCGATCGCCAAGCGCAGTCCGGCAGCGCGTGCCTCAATCAGCAGCCGCCTGACGCCAGGACGCATCGGAATGCCGCCGCGTGCGGCGAGCGCGCTATAGTGACGCGTCTTGGCCTGGTGCAATTCGGCCACCATGTCGTCGAAGTCGTCCGGCTTCCTATAGTCCGGCCGGAACTGGTCGATATAGTGCTTCATGCGTTCCTTGCCGCCGGTGACGGCGAGCAGCTTGCCGTACAGGGCGACATCCCAGTGCCAGTCGAGACCGGCGTCCTTGAAGGCTTGGTTGAAGGCGGGACGGTGGCCGTCACGCTCGGTGTCGGCGAGGGTGCCGTCCACGTCGAAGAGAAGGGCGTGTAGTGTCATTTGGGTTGCGGCGCGTAAGCGATTCTGATATTAAGTCGGGTTGGGCTTTGCCCGGAACAAACTGAAATTTTCAAAGAGAACAAGATGGCTGAAACTTTGATGCGCTTTGAGCCGTACAAGGCAAAAAAAGGCGAAGAATACATGAACGCAAAACAGCTCGCGCATTTTCGCAAAATGCTCGAGGCTTGGAAAGCCGAGTTGTCGCAGGATATCGACACCACCCTGCATTCGATGCAGGACGAGCAGACCGTGTTCGCCGACCCCAACGACCGCGCCACCCAGGAATCCGACATGGCGCTGGAACTGCGCAACCGCGACCGTGAGCGCAAGCTGATCAAGAAGATCAACGAAACCATCGCCAAGATCGACAGCGGTGATTACGGCTACTGTGAATCCTGCGGCGTCGAAATCGGGCTCGATCGTCTGCAGGCGCGTCCTACCGCGACCTTGTGCATCGACTGCAAGACGCTCGAGGAAATCCGCGAACGTCAGGTCGCCAAATAGACATCCGGGGAAACGCCATGGCGCACAGCGGCTCGAATCATCTCGAGGAGTTTGACCGTTATTACAATGGCCTGCTCTACAGTGTGATGCGCTGGGAACAGTTGACGGCGTTCTGGCAAAAGGTCGATGCCGGCGCCGGCTGGTATTTGTATGCAGTCGGCCAGGACGTGCCGCAAGAGCCTTCTACCGCCGACAAGGTGCAACAGTTCATGCGCGAACTGGACGAACTGCTGCGGCGCGAGCACCACGAGGACTATTGCGCGATTGTCTATGCGGACAACCTGGATGCGCCCAATTTCATCAAGATTTACGATCCCAACCATCTGGGCAGTTCGTGCGGCTCCAGCTCGATGAAATCCTCGGTGCTGCCTGGCTGGCTGATGAGCAAAATGCCGCCGCGCGAGCTCGAAATGCGCGGCGTGGTAACGGGCCAGCGCAAACGCTGGTGGCAGGCATTTCTGGGCCAGGCCGCCTGAGTGCGAGGCGGATCGAACGCATAAAAAAACGCGCCGTTCTGGCGCGTTTTTTTATGTCCGGGCATGCCGCCCCTGTGGGCGCGGCATCTTGCTTAGCTGGTTTGTTCCTCGTCGCTGGGCGTCGGGGCAGGGGCTTCCAGCAGGGCCTTCATCGACAGCCGCAGGCGGCCTTTCTCGTCGGCCTCGAGAATCTTCACCTTCACGACCTGGCCTTCCTTCAGGTAGTCGCCGATGGTGTTGACGCGCTCGTGGGCGATCTGCGAGATGTGCAGCAGGCCGTCGCGGCCCGGCAGCACGTTGACGATCGCGCCGAAGT
>JAJYXG010000031.1:0-6879 GCA_021791095.1 Pseudomonadota bacterium | reverse complement strand
AGCAGGCAGTCGATGATGGCACCTGGAAGCAATATGGATTTGGGTGAATTCTAGCCCGATATGCGAAAGCCCACCCGGTATGACGAAACGCCACGGTGCAGGAAACAGAGAATGGGGATATCGCGGCGTGGCATCGCTTGCTTGGGGAAATTCGAGGCCACGCGGTAAACTCTCAGCACAATAAAAATTGCCTTCATATAACAAGCTACAAGGAAGACAACATGAGAAGAATCTGGCTGTGTCTGGCCTTGCTGCTGGGCACGACGGTTCAGGCTGCGCCGACCGTCCCTTACGCCTTTGGTGTGCTCAACCAGCGCAGTCTGCAGGCGACCGCCGCTTACTGGAATCCCATTCTGAATTATGTGTCGGCGCGTTCCGGGGTGCCGCTGGAACTGCATATCGGGCGCACGGCCAACGAAACCACTGATCGCGTGGTGGCGGGGCAACTGGACTTCGCCTACACCAACCATCTGTTTTCGCCGAAGCGCGACCGCCTGGGCTGGCGCGTCCTGGCCAGGCAGGATTCGCAGGGCATACGCGGGCAGGTGGTGGTGCTCGACAGTTCGCCGGTCAAAACGCTGTCGGAGCTTGCCGGCAAGCCGGTCAGCTTCGCCAACCCCTATGCCTTCGTGGGCTATTACGTGCCAATGAACATGCTGTTGCGCGCAGGCGTTCCGGTTACGCCGCAGTTTTCCGGCAACCAGGAAGCGGCAATGGGACAACTCATTTCTGGCCAGGTGGCCGCTGCCGGGGTGAACCATCAGGTGATGGCCGAATTCGCCCAGCGGCGTCAGTTGAAATACCGGGTGCTGGCCGAGTCGGAACCCTACTTCGACCTCGCGGTGATGGCTTCGCCGCGCGTAAGCAAGGCCGACGGTGAAAAAGTCAGGCAGGCGTTTGTCAATATGGCGCGTGATCCGGAAGGGCAGCGCGTGTTGCAGATCGCGGCACAATCGCTCGGACTTTCCAGGGTGCGTGGGTTTGCCGCGGCGGATGATCGCGATTACGCCAACTACCGGACCTTCTTCAGGCAGACCCAGGTGCCGGTGAATGAGTGAGCTGCAGGCGGTGCGCAGCACGCGTTTTAGCCTGCAGGCCCGCATTCTGGGCGCGGTATTCATGCTGGTGCTGGCGATGTATCTGGCGACGCTGGCCGTGTTGGGCCTGCCGCTGAAGGATCGCGCGCAGCAGCATCTGAATATTGGCGCCGAGCGCGAGTTGAATGCCATGATGACGGCGATTCAGGATCATGTTCTGTTGCGGGATTATCCTGCCATCGAGCAGGCTGTCGAAGCACACGCCCGCGCCTCCCATATCCTCAGTGCGCACTTCGTGTCGCCGAAGATCGCGTTCGAGACGCGTACGCCACCGTATCCGCAGGCCTATCCGGCCTGGTTTTCCGCAATCCTGGGTTTGCATGCCTCGCAGGCGCGCTCGGAGATGGTGGTGGGCGGCGCGTCCTATGGCTCGGTGTCGATCTTGCTGGATGCCGGGCCATCGATACAGGGGCTTTGGGTGCTGGCCGTGCGTTTCACCCTGCTGGCGATCGGCAGCCTGGCGGGCGTCATGCTGCTGTTGCGCTGGAACCTCCAGGCCAACCTTCGCGGCCTGTATGCCTTGCGTACGACGGCGCGCGCCATCGAAAGCGGGGATTTCAGCGCACGCGTCAGCCTGGCCTATGGTTCCCCGCCCGAGGTGCGCGAGACCAAGCTGGCGTTCAATCACATGGCCGACCACGTGAGCAGTCTGGTGGCAGCGCTGGAGCGCAAGCACGCCGACCTGCTGGTGGAAAAGGAACGCCTGCGGGTGACCATCGAGTCGATTGGCGACGCGGTGGTGGTCACCGATGCGGATGGCCTGATCGAGTTTCTCAATCCCAAGGCGGAAGAACTGGCCGGTGTAAGCAGCGCTGATGCGCAAGGCCGGCGGGTGTCTGATATGTTGCCGCTGGTCAATGATCAAAGCGGCCTGTCCGTCATCAGCCCGCTCGATCTCGCGCTGCAGCGCAATGCCGTGGTCGGACTGAACAGCCACGCGGTGATTCGCCGCAAGGACGGCGCGACGATTGCAATCAGCGATACCGCTGCGCCGATCCGCTCCAGCGACGGCAAGGTGCAGGGCGGGGTGCTGGTGTTTCAGGACGAGAGCGAGCGACGCAGTCTGATGCAGCGATTGGCATGGCAGGCCGAGCGCGACCATCTCACCGGCCTGTGGAATCGCCGTGCCATGGAAGAGAAACTGACCGCAGCGCTGCATGAAGTGCAGCATCAGGCGCGCCGCTTCATATTCTGCTACATCGATCTCGACCGCTTCAAGCTGGTCAACGATACATGCGGACACCGTGCGGGCGACGCCCTGCTGCAGCGGCTGGCGGCGCTCATGGCGACCCGGGCGGAGGCCGAAAACCATTGCCTGGCGCGTCTGGGTGGCGACGAGTTCGGTCTGCTTTTCGTCGATACCGCACTGCCGGAAGCGCTGGGCCACATTCAGGCCCTGCGTGACGAGATCGGCCGCTTCCGCTTCGAGTGGGATACCAAGGTGTTCCGGCTGGGGGTGAGCTTCGGCGTGACCGAACTGCACAGCGGCATGACCGACATCGGCGAAATTCTGGCGCAGGCCGACACGGCCTGCTACCACGCCAAATCGCTCGGTGGCAGCGCCATTCAGGTTTATGAGAAAAGCCATCCCGCGCTGCGGAAAATCAACGATGAAATGCAGTGGGTGGGCGACATCACCAAGGCATTCGAGGCGCACCGGTTTGTGTTGTACCGTCAACAGAAAGTGGCCTTGTCACAGGAGGGCGCGACGCAACAATACGAAATCCTGCTGCGCCTGCGCGGTGAGGATGGCACGATCATCTCGCCGGGCGAGTTTCTGCCGGCAGCCGAGCGTTATGGCCTGGCGCCGAGCTTCGATCGCTGGGTGGTACGCAATTTCTTTGCCTACCTCGACACCCATCCTGAGGACGAGGCCAGCTATGCGCTGAACCTGTCGGGCCGCAGCCTCAGCGATCCGGGCACGGCGGAATTCATACTCGATGAAATCGGACAATACCACTTCGACCCTGCGCGAATCAGCTTCGAAGTGACCGAAACCGCCGCCATCGACAGCCTGGATGCCTGCGAGCGCCTGATCCTGACGCTCCAGTCGCGCGGCATCCAGTTCGCACTGGACGACTTCGGCAAGGGGCAGTCGTCATTTGGCTATCTGAAACGTCTGCCGGTGGCCTACCTCAAGATCGACGGCGACTTTGTGCGGGGCATGAATAACGACCGCGAAAAGCTCGCCATCGTCAAAGCCATGCATACGCTGGGGCATGAACTGGGCAAGCTGACCATCGCCGAACAGGTCGAGACCGAGGCCGAACTGGATTGCCTGAGAGACATGGGGGTGGATTACGTGCAGGGCTACCTGCTGCACCGGCCGGCGCCTTTGCCGGTGGACTGAGTTTCATCCCCCGGCAAGGCAGGCAGCCGTTCAAAACGGCAACGTGAGTTCGGGCGCGGCCTGGTGAATCACCCGGCGGAAGTCGGCCTGGATCCGTTCCAGCGCGGCGGCATTGTCGGCCTCGAAGCGCAGCACGATGACCGGTGTGGTGTTGGACGGACGCGCCAGACCAAAGCCGTCGGCGTATTCGACGCGCAGGCCGTCGAGGGTGATGACTTCCTGGGCGCCGGGGAAGTGCGCGGTTTTCTGCAGCGTATCCATCAGCGTGTAGTGCTCGCCCTCGGCCATCTTGATGTTGAGTTCGGGGGTGTTCACCGAGTCCGGCAGGCTGTGCAGGGTGGCGTTGATGTCACGTTGCCGGGACAGGTATTCGAGCAGCCGCGCACCCGCGTACAAGCCGTCGTCGAAGCCGTACCAGCGCTCCTTGAAGAATACGTGGCCAGACATCTCGCCCGCCAGCAGCGCGCCGGTTTCCTTCATCTTGGCCTTGATGAAACTGTGGCCGGTTTTCCATAGCAGCGGACGGCCGCCGCGTTCGCGGATCCAGCTGAACAGATTGCGCGTCGACTTGACGTCGAAAATGATCTCGGCGCCCGGGTTGCGGCTGAGCACGTCGTCGGCGAACAGCATCAGCTGGCGGTCGGGAAAGATGATGCTGCCGTCCTTGGTGACGACGCCGAGGCGGTCGCCGTCGCCGTCGAAGGCCAGCCCGATTTCGGCGTCGCTGGTTTTCAGCGCGGCGATCAGGTCCTGCAGGTTTTTCGGCTGCGAGGGATCGGGATGGTGGTTGGGAAAGTTTCCATCGACTTCGCAGAACAGTTCTTCCACCTGGCAGCCCATGTCGCGATACAGCTTGGGCGCGAATGCGCCGGGCACGCCGTTGCCGCAGTCGACGATGATCTTCATCGGACGCGCGAGCTTCACGTCGGAGACGATGCGCGTGAGGTATTCGCCGGCGATGTCGTGCTGTCGGTAGCTGCCGTCGCCGTGAACCAGGTCGTTGTTGAGCAGCCGTTCGCGCAGTTTCTGGATGGCGTTGCCTGACAGGGTTTCGCCGCCGAGCACCATTTTCAGGCCGTTGTAGTCGGGCGGGTTGTGGCTGCCGGTGACCATCACCGCACTGTTCGTGTTCAATTGATACGCCGCGTAATACGTCATCGGGGTGGCGACCATGCCCAGATCCACGACGCCGATGCCGGCCTTGCGGATGCCGCGCGCAAGTGCGCCGGCCAGATCCGGCCCCGACAGGCGGCCGTCACGGCCGATGCAGATTTCCTTCTGGCCGCGTGCCACCGCCTCTGAACCGATAGCGTGGCCGATGGCCTCGACGATTTCCGGTGTGAAGGTCTTGCCGACGATGCCGCGAATGTCGTAGGCCTTGAAGATTTCCTTGGGGTATTCCACAACGCACTCCCTGATTGGCAATGCGTCGATTCTACCTTCGCTGGATGTCGAAATGATGCATCAGCCGCCGCGGCAGCCAGTCGATGTTGCCGGGGAAGGGCCCCAACGGAAAGGCGACATGGCCCCCGGTGTCGGGCTGTTCGAGCGTGACCGCGGGCGACACGTCGGTGGGGCAGGGCAGCGCCCAGGCGGGCAGGAAAGGGTCGTTCTTCGCGTTGATGACCAGGGTGGGCACGGCGATGGCTTTCAGCAGCGGCTTGGACGACACCCGCAGCCAGTAGTCCTCGGCATCGCGAAATCCGTGCAACAGCGCGGTGACCAGCGTGTCGAATTCGCGAAAGGTGGTGGCGGCGGCAATCGCTTTGGCATCCAGCACCCCGGGAAAGCGCGCGGCCTTGCGCAGGGCCTTGGCTTTCAGGGTGAGGAGGAAGCGCGCGGTGTAGACGCGGCGATTGAAACCGCGGTCGAGCGTGTGGCCGGCCGCGGACAGATCGAGCGGCGCCGAGATGGCCGCGGCGCGTTCGACCAGGGCGCATGCCGTCTCGCCCCGTTCACCCAGCCATTTCAGCAGCGCATTGCCACCGAGCGAGACGCCGACGGCGTAAACCGGCGCGTCGGGATGGCCGGTCTTGACATGGCGCAGCATGCGCTCGATGTCTTCGCTGTCACCGGCGAAATAGGCGCGTGGAAGCCGGTTGTCCTCGCCCGAGCAGCCGCGGAAATGCGCCACCACGCCATGCCAGCCGCGCGCACCCACATGGGCCATGAGGTCGCGCGCGTAGTGGCTGTCAGCGCTGCCCTCCAGACCGTGGAACAGCACAACGACCGGAGACCCTGCCTGGCCATCCACCCAGTCGAAATCGAGGAAATCGCCATCCGGCAATTCCAGTCGCTCGCGCCGGTAGACGATTGGCGGAACGCGGATGAACAGGCTGGCGTAGATGGTCTGCAGGTGGCCGCCGGGCAGCCAGGCCGGTGCGTGATAGTCCGCGGTTTCCGTGGCGAGGTTCAACGGCCGATCAATGCAGCACGACGGGCGGGGTCCGTGCCGGTGGCGTGCCGCCCACATGGAGTGGCGAGGCGTGGTGCAGCACCATGCGCCAGCCGTCGACTTCCTTGCGGTACACGTTGGTTGCCAGAATCGGCGGGCGCGGCTCGGTTTCCTGGCCGATGAGGAGGTACTCGCGCACGATGCGGATGACCTGGCCGGCCTCGCGCATTTCGTGCACGGTTTCCACCTGCACGCGGAATTGCTCGGCGGCTTCGAACATGCTGTGCCAGCCCGCTGCCACCGCAGCGCGCCCATTCAGCGGCGCAGCCAGGGGATGGATGCAGGCGATGCTGTCATCGCCTGCCCAGACCGCCATCATCGCGTCGAGCGAGCGCGCCTCGAAGGCGGCATAGAACGCGGCTTCGGCGGCTTCGGGGGTGGGGAAAGCGTGTTCGGACATGATTCTCGGATTGCGTCAATACGCCGTGTCGTGGCCAGCGTGGCGAACAGTGCCCTCAATGAAGCCAGCCCGGGTTGGGCTGTTGACTCAATGATGGGCGCCGCTGGGCTTGCCTTTCAAACGATAGAGCGTGCCGCAATAGGGGCAGAGTGCATCGCCGCGCGACTCGATGGGAAGATAGACGCGCGGGTGGGCATTCCAGTCGGCGTGCTGCGGCATCGGGCAATGCAGGGGCAGGTCGCCCTCGGTGACCTCGATGACGCGCTGGGTGTTGTCGGTCCGCTCGCTCATGCCCGTCTCGCTTACTTGACCGGGGTGAGCCAGTCGGTGTGGGGGGAGGAACGACCGTAAACGCAATCGAAATACAAGGCCTGCAGCTTGGCAGTGATGGGCCCGCGCGTGCCTTCGCCGATGGTGCGGTTGTCGAGTTCACGGATCGGCGTGACTTCAGCGGCGGTGCCGGTGAAGAAGGCCTCGTCGGCGATGTAGACCTCGTCGCGGGTGATGCGTTTTTCAATCACCTGCAGGCCGTTTTCCTCCGCCAGCTGGATGATGGTGTCGCGGGTGAGGCCGACCA
>JAJYXG010000064.1:0-7034 GCA_021791095.1 Pseudomonadota bacterium | reverse complement strand
AGGTGATGATGCGCGGCACCTTCGCCAACGTGCGCATCAAGAACCTGATGATCCCCGGCAGCGAAGGCGGCATCACGCTGAAGGACGGCGAGGAAAAGCCGATCTACGACGCCGCCATGGAATACCAGCGTGACGGCACGCCGCTGATGATTTTCGCCGGCGAGGAATATGGCACCGGCTCTTCCCGCGACTGGGCGGCCAAGGGCACCACGCTCCTGGGCGTGAAGGCGGTTGTCGCCAAGAGCTTCGAACGCATCCATCGCGCCAACCTTGCCGGCATGGGCGTGCTGCCTTGCCAGTTCAAGGACGGCGTCGACGCGGCCACGCTGAAGCTCGATGGCAGCGAGACCTTCGATCTCGAAGGCACCGAGTCCGGCATCACCCCGCAGCAGGACGTCACGCTGGTGATCCGCCGCGCCGATGGCAAGCTTGAGCGCGTCGCGCTCAAGCTGCGCATCGATACGCCGATCGAGGTCGAGTACTACAACAAGGGCGGGATTTTGCCTTTCGTTCTGGGCCAGCTGATCAGTTAAAACGTTCGGGGGATATACCCTCCTTTGGAATGGGGCAGGCGAGAACGCCTGCCCCATTCCATTTTCAGGCTTACGTACATGCCCCTCGGTAGCCGGGATCGATCGCTGCTACACTTTATAGCGTCGGGTTATATATTGAAGTCAAGTCTTGATGCGTGCGCATGAACCAAACCAATCCAGGCATCAAGAATAATAATACCTTTAACTCTTGAATTGGCCCGATTCATACATTAGCATTGCCTTAAATACATATTAACGGGAGACCACAATGACGAAACGCGCTGTTCTGCTAACCCTGTCCGCCTTGGCTGCTGCTGCATTGCAAACCGGTTGCAGCGAGAAGGCCTTGACCTATCAGGCCAATATCAAGCCGATTCTTGACGCCAACTGCGTGTCCTGCCATGTGCCAGGCGGCGCCGGCTACGAGAAATCCGGTCTGCGCCTGGATAGCCATGAAGCCCTGATGAAGGGCACAAAGTTCGGTGCTGTTGTGGTTCCCGGTTCAAGCGTCAGCAGCACGCTGTACCGTCTGGTGTCGGGTCAGGCTGATCCTTCGATCCGCATGCCGCACGGCTCGGCCGCGCTGCCTGATGCGGATGTCGCCACCATCGCCGCCTGGATCGATCAGGGCGCGAAGTACTAAACACATTTCCTACGTGGAGCAACCCCAATGAGCAATCGCGGCTTCTTCCATTTCAGCGCCCTGCCGATGTCGACGCGCATGGTCTACACCATGACGCTGCTGGTGCTGGGTACAGGATATCTGTTTGCCATGCTGCAGGTGTTTTTCAGCCACGCAGGACTGGACGGCAACGCCAAGAACATATCCGCACAGGACATTCGCATTGCCTACCACGGCAGCGAAACCGATACCCGTCTGGTAACGGCATTGAAAGGCCCGATGGCTGGGATGCTGCCGGAAGCGGAACGTGCAGTCATTTTCAAGTGGGTTGATTCAGGCGCCAGTCCTGATGCCTATGAAAGCGAAATCAAACCGATTCTGGAAGAACGCTGCATCGCCTGCCATGACGGCAGCAACCCGCACATCCCGCTCCTGACCAGCCAGGAAGAAGTGATGAAAGTGGTGGCCAAGGATACCGGGGCGACGATTCCGACGCTGGTGCGCGTATCGCATATCCACCTGTTCGGCATCACCTTCATCTTCTTCATCGTCAGCAGCATCTTCACGCACGCCTACATGCGCCCGTTGTGGCTGAAATGCGTGATCATCGTGCTGCCCTTCCTGACCATCCTCACCGACATCTTCTCGTGGTATCTGACCAAATGGATTCCCGGATTCGCCTGGTTCATCATCGGGAGCGGTGCCTTGATGGGGATTTCATTCACGGCGCAGTGGGTCATCTCGATGTGGCAGATGTGGTTCTACACGCTGCCGCCCGACATTGAAGAGTGCGGCGGCGCCCTGCCGGTACTGGGCGGCAAGCACTAAAGCCGGGAAGGTTTCTGCTTCGGTAGTTCGTGACTGGCCGGGTTTACCCGGCCAGTTTGCGTTGAAGGGAGCGTTTGCCTATTCCGGGCTGACCGGCTAGCGTCAATGGCAGGGAGCTGCCTCGAATTCACCCCCTGATCGCCGATCAAAAACTGAACGTCTCAGAAAACAGCGCGCTCACCTTGCTGGGCGCCAGCGGTTTGCTGACGATATAACCCTGAATTTCGTCGCAGCCGTTCTGCCGCAAAAACGCCATCTGTTCGATTCGTTCGACGCCTTCGGCGACCACGCGCAAACTCAGGGAGTGTGCCAGCCTGATGATGGCATTGACGATTTCTGCGTCATCGCTATTGGTCAACACATCGTCCACAAAGCTCTTGTCGATTTTCAGCGCATCGATCGGCATGCGCTTCAGCTGTCCCAGGTTGGAATACCCCGTCCCAAAATCGTCGATGTAGACGTGCAGCCCGCGTTGGCGCAGCGCATCGAGGATGCCGAACGTTCGCTCGGGGTTGTCCATCGCCGCGCTCTCGGTCACTTCGAGCTGCAAATGGGCGGGCTCCATTCCGGTGTCCTTCAGGATGGCGTCGACATCCTCGATCAGGCGCGCGTCTGAAAGCTGCCGTGGGGACAGGTTGACCGCCACCGGTGGCGGATTGAGTCCCGCATCGCGCCAGACGATCCACTGTTCGCATGCCGCCCGCACCACCCAGCGCCCCACCGGTACGATAAGGCCGGTTTCCTCTGCCACCGGGATGAACTGTTCGGGACCAATGATGCTGCCCGAGCGGGGAAGCCAGCGAATCAGGGCTTCCAGCCCCACTACCCGGCCACTGGCAAGATCGACCTTGGGCTGATATACCAGCGCCAGTTCGTTGCGTTCCAGGGCCTGACGCAGGCCGCTTTCCAACGACAACTGCTGCTGCGCCACCGTATTCAATTCGGTACTGAAATACTCAAAGCCGCTGCGGCGCTGTTTGGCCTGATACATCGCCAGATCGGCCTGGCGCAACAGGGTGTTGGCGTCAAGACCATCGTCCGGATAGACACTGATGCCGATGCTGGCGCCGATCGCGTAACGCCGCTGCCCCAGCTTGAACGATTCGGCCAGCGCCTGCGTGAGCTTGCGGGCAACCCGGCTGGCAGCGCGCGAGGCCGGTGGATGGGTCAGGATGACGGCAAATTCATCGCCCCCCAGACGGGCGACAAAATCATCAGCTCGCAACTGCTCGGCCAGCCGGTTGGCCACGACGCGCAGTACCTGGTCGCCCACCTCGTGCCCCTGCGAGTCGTTGATGTGCTTGAAGCGGTCGAGATCGATGAACAGCAGCGAAACCTGGGATTTATCGCGCTGCGCGCGCGCCAGCGCATGGCCGAGAAAATCCTGGAAATACGAACGATTGGGCAGACCGGTGAGCGGATCGTGGTTGGCCAGCATGTCCAGCCGCATTTCGGAATAGCGGCGCTCGGCCAGAGCCGCCGCCACGAACAGGCCACCCAGCGCCATGGTCAGCATGCTGATCTGCAGCGCAAACACGTCACTCGGCGTGGTCGTGCTGGTGATGCCGCCGTAGGACACAACCGTCACCCCCATCACGATGATCGCCGCCAGGAAAATGGCCAGGCTCGCCCCGGTCACCGAAAACCGCAATGCCGCCCACAACACGGCCGGCACCATCACGAAGAGGACGATTTCGGCCGGCCGCAAGGGCTCGGCGTATTCCATCATCACCAGCGTCAGGACCATCATGCTGAGTACCAGCACCAGAGCTTCCAGCCGCGCGCCCTTGTTGGTCGGCAGCAATTCCCAGCGCGAAACCGTCAGCAACAGGGGCGCGATCATGTACACCCCCAGCAAATCGCCCAGCCACCACACCCATAATCCGCGCAACAGCAGGTCAGCCGACAGGGCACCAAAGAAATGCAGGCTGAACACCCCTGTCAGCGCACTCACCGCACAGCCAAGCGGCGCGGCCACCAGCGCAAACTTGGCGACGCTGGAGACATAATCAAGGGAGGGACTGAAAGGCTGCAGATAGCGTGGCAGGGCGCCCATGATCCACGCCCCGGTCGCCGCACCGAGCGCGAAACGGGTTGCGTCTTCCAGCGGCAGAATGAGGCTGTTGACCGCCAGCGCCCCCAGCAGGACGCCCACCACCCCCGCCACGCCGAAACGCAGGCTCGCCATGGCGCCAATGCCCGCTGCCAGCCAGATGGCGGCGACGATATCGGCGACGTAGGCGGCAAGTTTGAGACTGAGCCAGCCTGCCAGCGCATAGGCCAGCGCGGTCAGCCCGACTATCAGCGCAAAGCGCCCGACTTCAGCGGAACCAGGCAGTGACAGACGGGCCAAGAGATGAAACCGGTTTATTGTGTAGGATCGAGTTCGGCCCGCACCGACTCCAACGCATCCTTGAGCGTTTCCTCGGACAAGCCGTTGAGTTGTTCGGCCAGCATTTCAGCCGCGTCGATGGTGTCGGCCTCATCGGGCAGACTGTCGGTATCGAGGTTGGCGACGAACACCGCCGCTGCGCCCGTCACCTGCAACAGCTGGCGGCGTTCGTTCATCAACATTTCGAGTTCTTCGCGCAGCAGACGGATTTCGTCTTCCTTCATGGCGTTCAGGGGCATACCTATCTCCTCATTCTGGTCAGCCGAACAGGGTTAACACCCCGGTGTAGCCATATAAACGGTTGTGGGAAATTTCGCCGTTGGCAAAAAAACCCACCAGGGGAAAATCTCCCAGGGCATCGCGAATCAGTCCCAGTTCACGATTCGGTGCGCCGAACATGTGTTGGCCGCGCCCCAGGCAGGAATAATACACGCCGCCCCGGATCGGCGCGTTCAATTGCGCACCGATGATGGAGAGCATCCGTTGCAGATCCTCTTCGGCGGTTTGCTGATCACGCCGGCAGAACAGCAGTTCGTCCCCCGGCTCGACATACTCGCCGACCGCCACCAGATTGTTTTGTGGGTCGACGCCGAGGATGTTGCGCACCAGATAATCACCGGTATCCGAGCCCCGTATTGGCAGGCCGACGAAGATATAGCCCGCCGCGCGCCGCAGGTCGCGCGCCAGCACCTCGCCGATTTCCTCCTTCATCACGTCGAGTGCGGGGCGGTGATCGAGGCTGCCGATGACGTTCTTGTTGGCGGTGGTGATGCGGTGGCGCGGCCCCAGCGGCGAGACGCCCTGCGTCAGCCGGGTCGCCAGTTTGACCCGCTCGCTGAACAACACGCCGGACAGCCCGCCGCTCACCACCGCATCGCTGATCTGTGCCGTCTCGCCGCGCGAACTCGACAGTCCGCCGACGACAAAGCCGCTCGACACGTGCGCGGAGAGGCCGTCGATCAGCTCCTGGATGCGGTTATTCGCCGGGTCGCCATGGACGACAGCGAAGTAGGCGTCCGACGGCTGTGACTCGATGTCCTGCAGGGTGCGCAGCACCGGCAGCATGCTGAAATCGGATGCCGCAAACTCACCGAGCATCACTGCCATCGCCGGTTCCTCCAGGTACTCCACCCCGGTGGCGCAGACCCCCACGCCCACGCTGCCGGTCCAGTGCGGCACGCCCGTCGCGCTTCTGAAAAAAGCCAGGATCGCGGCGAGTTCATTGGCAAAGGCATCCGACACGTAGAGAAACCCCAGGGTGGCCGACGCCGGAATCGCGCCCAGCTGATTCATGCAGGTCTGCGCAGCCTGGGTCCAGTCAGGATGCGCAGCGTGGGCAAATTTGAACGGCGTGGTCATGGCAGTGGAGAGCGCATCGATGTCCACGATATTATGCGGAACTCGTTTTAAGGTTTCACCTCATGCCGGAAATTTCTGCGCTCTACTCACCCCTCGCCCCCTATGCCAGCGGCATGCTGGAAACGGCAGGCATCCATCGCATCTATTGGGAGACCTCAGGCAATCCGGACGGCATCCCGGTGCTGTTCGTCCATGGCGGGCCCGGCTCCGGCACCTCGCCCAACCAGCGGCGGTTTTTCGATCCGGTACGTTACCGCATCGTGTTGTTCGACCAGCGCGGCAGCGGCCGCTCGACGCCGCACGGCGAACTCGCCGACAACACCACGCCGCACCTGATTTCAGACATGGAGACGCTGCGGCGCGAGCTCGGCATCGGAAAGTGGCTCGTCTTCGGTGGCTCGTGGGGCTCGACGCTCGCGCTCGCCTACGCCGAGGCCCATCCTGAGTGCTGCCTGGGCCTGGTCCTGCGCGGCATCTTCCTGTGCCGCCCCAGCGAGATCGACTGGTTTCTCTACGGCATCCGCGCCTTCTTCCCCGAGGCGCAGCGGCAACTGGCCGAATTCATTCCCGAAGACGAACGCGGCGACCTGCTCACCGCCTACCACCGCCGCCTGCTCGATCCCGACCCTGCGGTGCACCAACCCGCTGCGTACCAGTGGGCCACGTTCGAGGCCTCGTGTTCGACCCTGCTGCCGAGCCCCGAACTCGTCGCCGCGTTCGGCAGCGAAATGACCGCGCTGTCGCTGTCGCGCATCGAAGCGCACTATTTCGTCAACAACATCTTCCTGCCCGACAACAGCCTGCTCGCCAACGTCGACCGCATCCGTGCCATCCCGGCCATCATCGTGCAGGGACGCTACGACGCCGTCTGCCCGATCGTGTCGGCCGACGAACTGGCTCGCGCCTGGCCCGAGGCGCGCTACGTGATCGTGCCCGACGCCGGCCATTCGGCGTTCGAGCCGGGCATCTGCCGCGAACTGGTCGGCGCTTGCGACCGCTTCGCTGCAACCGGAGCATTCGACTGATGGCCCTGTCACCCTACGTCTTCGACGCGACTGCCGAGAACTTCAACCGGCTGGTGCTGGAAAACTCGCACAAGGGCCCGGTGCTGGTGCACTTCTGGACCCCCAAGGCCGGCCCCTGCTTCATCCTGATGCCGCGCCTGGTCAAACTCGCAGGCGAATACGGCGGCAAATTCCTGCTCGTCATGCTGAATGCCGACGAGCTGCCTGAACTGGCGCGGCGCTTCAGCGTGAACTCGGTGCCGACGGTGAAGTTCTTCTGGCGCGGCGAAGTCGCC